>WQXH01000026.1 GCA_009784945.1 Coriobacteriia bacterium
AACAGCTTCTGAACGATTTTTTGGGGAATCGTCGCAATAATGAGGCTTTTTGCTGTTATTATCCATCCCTCAGGGCTGAAATTCGTTCATAAGCTGTTTTTTTTGGCAAAACTTCTCTAATTCTTGGCACGAGTTACCAGTGGCAGGCAGTGTCATTTCCAGCAAATTGTATCTTTGTGAGTTTTCTCAAGGCTTGCCTCACCTTTTTGTGGACGTATTCTAAAGAGAAATGGTTTACGAATCCTGCTCTGCGGGGCAACGCTCTGTGCTAAAAAAAGAATAACGCTTGATTTATGTCAAGAACTGACAAAAAATGTGCAATAATGCACTTAAGTGAAAGGAAGGCTTAGAAAGGAGTACGCGATGAATCAGACAGAAGGAAAGCATCAGCTTTCGCGGCGTTCGTTTGTCCAAGGTTCAGCTCTGGTTGCCTTGGCGTCTGCAAGTAGTGCATCGGTTTTTGGCCTGTACGGTTGTACTGAGCCCGGGGGAGATGGAGCACCTGCAGGCGGAGCTGGAGAGCAAGTGGTTTGGAGCGCTTGCAATGTAAACTGCGGTGGTCGTTGTGCGCACCAGTGGAATGTGAAAGACGGCCAAATTGTATTCATGGAGTCGGACAACACGGGAAGCCCCGATCTTCAAGCGAGGGCATGTTTGCGTGGTCGCAGCATGCGTCGCTGGATCAACCATCCCGATCGTCTTCTCTACCCCATGAAACGAACAGGAAAAAGAGGAGAAGGCCAGTTTGAGCAAATCAGCTGGGACGAAGCAATTGACATCATCGCCGACAAACTTAAGTACACCATAGACACCTACGGCAACGATGCCATACACCTCCTGTACGCAACCGGCATGTACTCGGCAACCGGTAACCCTTCTGCCCGTCTTTTAAACTGCCTGGGTGGCTACCTGGGGTACCATTTTGATTACTCAACAAATATGCTGAGCGCGGTTATGCCCTTTTTCTTTGGCAAGGGCTTTTCGCCTTACGACAATGTTCACGCCTCATCTTTTTCTGAGGCAGCAGCAAACTCAGACCTGGTGGTGATGTTTGGCAACAGCCCCGCAGAAACCAGAATGGGTGGAGCAAATGCGGTGTGGGATTACACACAGGTACGCGAGGCCATGGCAGAGCGCGGCGGCAAAATTATCCATGTTGATTTTCGTGCAAATGAGTCGCTTTCGGGGTCGATTGACGAATGGCTTCCTATTCGTCCTGGAACCGATGCAGCACTCGTAGCTGCACTCGCCCATGAGTGGATTGTCAACAACCAGGTGGATTTGGACTTCCTCCACACCTACTGCGTAGGCTTTGACGAGGAAAGCATGCCTGAAGACAGCAAGGGCAAAGACCTGTCGTACTTCGACTACATTATGGGAACAGGCTACGACATGGTCGAAAAAACTGCTGAGTGGGCTGCGCCTATCACCCAGATTCCAGCAGAGGGCATTCGCAAGCTGGCCAACCAGATAGCGTCTGCCAAGGCTCCCTATATTTGCCAAGGATGGGGCTCTCAGCGCCACACCAATGGCGAAGACACCGCGCGTGCCATCAGTCTCTTGCCTTGCTTGATAGGAAAGATTGGTATTGCGGGCACCAATACTGGGCAACGAGAGGCCGAGCCACCTGCCTACCTGGTAGGAGGTTTGCCTGGCGGAGACAATGCGGTAGGGGTAACCATCCCCACGTACCAATGGCTTAACGCTGTTGACCACGGCAAAGACATGACTGCACTGAATGCAGGCCTGGTCGGCGGTGACAAGCTCAACAACGACATCAAGTTCATTTGGAACTATGCCGGAAACTGCATCACCAACCAGCATGGAGACATCAACTACGTTCACGAGCTTCTTTCCGACGAGAGCAAGTGCGAGTTCATTCTCTGCTGGGACACCGTCTTGACTGACTCAGCAAAATACGCCGATATCTTGCTTCCCGACGCAATGCGCGGAGAGCAGATGAATCTCACAGCGCAGGGTTACTCGGAGTACTACACGGGTGTCATTCTTGGCCAAGCTGCTCAAAAGCCACCGGGTGAATGTCGCACAAGCTATGACGTCATGGCAGACATTGCCGACCGCTTTGGCTTAAAGGACGAATTTACCGAAGGCAAAACCCAAGAGGATTGGATCAAGCAGATCTACGAAGACGGAGTGGCTAATAATGCAGAGCTTCCCCCTTGGGAGGAAATGCTCAAACTCGGCATCTTTAAGAAGGCAGTTGACCCCTCGATTGGCCTCAAGGATTTTCGTGATGACCCTGAAGGTAATCCTCTGGATACGCCCTCGGGCAAGATCGAGATATTCTCCGAGCAGCTCGTCGACATTGCCAATACCTGGGAGCTTGACGATGACGAAATCATCAACCCCATTCCTATGTTTACTCCAGGTCTCTTTGGTTATGGCTCTACCACTGAGGAGTTTCCCCTTTATGCCTGCGGGTATCACCACAAGAGTCGTACCCACTCATCCTTTGGTTTTGTGGAGCTCTTGCAGCAGGCAGCAAGGAATCAAATATGGATTAACCCCGTTGATGCCGAGGCACGACAAATCGCAACGGGCGACACGTGCTCGGTCAAGAGCCCGCAAGGAGAGATTCACGTTGAAGCAAGGGTGACCCCGCGCGTCATTCCTGGCTCTATTGCCATTCCTCAGGGAGCTTGGCATAAGGCTGACATGTTTGGCGATAAGGTGGACAAAGGGGGCTGTGTTAACACCCTCACCAAATACAAGCCAACCCCATTGGCAAAGGGCAACGGGCCAGCTCATTCGATGATCGTACAAGTAACCAAGGTATAAGGAGGTGGAAAACATGCAATACGGTTTCTATTTTGATAACGGCAGGTGCACAGGGTGCAAGACCTGTGAGCTGGCGTGCAAAGACTACAACGACCTGGACACCACTATGCTGTTTCGCAAGGTATATGATTTTGAAGGTGGAACCTGGACACAGGCAGAAGGGGATGCGTGGACAACCACGACCTTTTCTTATCATGTGTCAGCTGGGTGCAATCACTGTGATGCTCCGCTCTGTATGGCATTTTGTCAGTTTGACGCAATTCTTAGAGACGAGGACACCGGCATTGTCTTTATTGACGAAGAGCTATGCACTGGTTGCGAAGAGTGTGTAGGTGGCTGCCCCTATGCTGTTCCTCGATTTGATGCCGAGCAGCAAGTAGCGCGCAAATGCGATGGCTGTCTTAAGCGCATCAAGGATGGCAAGCAGGCTATCTGTGCAGAGTCTTGTCCTTTGAGGGCACTCGCCTTTGATGACATTGAATCGCTGCGAGCCAGCTACGGCACGGTGGATCAGATTCCTCCTTTACCCGAGCCTAAGACCAATCCTAATCTGGTTATCAATGCGTCGCCAGCTGTTGGCAGTCCAGAGATAGCAGAAGGTTATATTGCAAATGATCTTGAGGTTGCATAAGCGTAAAGCTGCCTTTGGTCAGGTGTGCTCTCGCAAGGGGGCGCACCTGACTTTTATACTGCAACGATGACTGTCTCGCTATCCAATTGGTAACACCCAAAGAAAGAAAAGTCATGTATGAAAAAATTGCTGTTTGTGGACAGGCGCTGGGTGCCTTGTTTATCCAAAACCCCAGGGATGCCGAGGCTTTTACTCCTCTTGTCGATGCGCTCAACCAGTTTGAATCTTTTGACGACTGGCCTTTTGGCAAGCAAACTGAGCTTGCTCAAGCTTACGAGCTTGTGAGCACTGGAGCACTGGCTCCCCTTGATGAGCTTGCGCGCGAATACCAGCGTTTGTTTATTGGGCCACATCACTTTGAAGCACCGGCCTGGGGCTCGGTCTACCTTGATCGCGAGCAGGTTGTCTTTGGCAGCTCGCTTCTAGAGTTGCGAGAGTGGATGCGCGAGCACAGCATTCTCACCAATGAAAAGCACAACGTGCCCGAAGATCATATAGGAAAGATGCTCGCTTTGTTGGGGTGGCTGGCAGCAGAAAAGCCTGAGCTTGTTGACCAGTTCCTTGCCTACCATCTTATGCCTTGGGCACCTCGCTACCTGAGCTTGTTACATGAGTGCTCAAAGCATACTTTCTACACAGGCTTGGCACTGTGGACTCAGGCCACCTTGAGCAGCATGGTACAGGAGTACGCTATTGCGGTGGCTAAAAGAAAACTGTATCGCTAACGAAGCCTGTTTCGTAAGTTCTCTGTTAAACTGACCAAAACAAAATATGGGTCTTTTTTCCACGAGAGGAGCGCGTAATGGGCAAGGATGCTTTGGTGCAAGAACTGGTAAACCATTTTGATAGATGGCCAGAAAAAAAAGAGGGGCTTGAAAACTGTGCGGGGGGCACAGGCAGGATGACACAAGATTTGTTTCCTTACGACACAATGTTTTCTCCGATTCAAATCAATCAGATGATTGTAAAAAATCGCATTGTCATGGCGCCTATGGGAAACATCGACATGTGCGAGGAAACCGGCAGACCCAATGACATGATGTTGCAGTATTTCTTTGCACGTGCCAAGGGCGGTGCGGGACTCATTACCACGGGGCTTGTTCCTGTGACACATGGCATTGACGCAACGGTTACTGAGTTGGGCAAGCTCTCTTATTTTCCACGTATCGATCGTAGTCGCACCGTTTATTGTGGCTGGCGTGATTTGGCTCAGGGCGTGCATGCCTTTGGCGCAAAAATCTTTATTCAACTCACCGCAGGGCTTGGGCGCGTAGGTAATCCCCAGTGCCTGCTTACCCAAAAGAAGTTTCCTGGCTCAGCGTCGTTCTTGCCCAATTTCTATATTCCCGGCGTACCTTGCATGCGTCTTTCGGGCGGTAAAATCAAGAAGATTATCAAGAACATGGGACAGGCCGCTGCCGATGCACACGCCATGGGCTTAGACGGCGTTTATCTGCATGGGCACGAGGGCTACCTCATCGAGCAGCTCACGAACCCCGCCTTTAACCATCGGAAGATCGGCAAGTACGCAGACTTCAAGCGCTTTGGTGTTGACATGATCAAGGAGATTCGCAAGCGTGTGGGACCCAAGTATCCCATCATGTATCGCATCGACCTTTCCTTGGCTCTCGAAGAGAGTTACGACGAAGAAACCCTCGACAGCACCCATCTCAAGAAATTCAAGGGAGGGCGCACCATAGCGCAAACCCTGGATTATATGGAAGACCTCGTTAAGGCCGGTGTGGACATCTTTGACGTTGACCTGGGCTGTTACGATAACTGGTGGCTGCCGCATCCCCCGTCCAGCATGCCTGCCGGCTGCTTTTTGCAGATTGCTCGCATTACTAAAAAGTACTTCAAGCAAAAGAAGGTGCTTTCCAATGCGGGTGTACCGGTGCCTATTGTGGGCGTAGGTAAGCTTGGCTACCCTGACATTGCCGAGAAGGCTCTTAGAGACGGCGACTGCGACATGGTCATGCTCGGTAGGCCGCTCTTGGCAGACCCTGATTGGCCCAACAAGGTCTATGCGGGCAAGGTAGACGCTGTTCGCCCCTGTATTGGTTGCCAAGAAGGCTGCTTAAACGAGTTTGTTGAAGCGGGGCACCCGCAGTGTGCGGTCAACCCGCGCTCGAGCTTTGAGTCGCAGATGCCCGAACTGCCGGCTATGGCTCAAACAAAGAAGCGCATAGCAGTCGTTGGTGCAGGCCCAGGAGGCGTGATTGCGGCGCTTACCGCAGCACGGCGCGGTCATCAAGTGGACTTGTATGAAAAGTCCGCCAAGATAGGCGGGCGTATCGTTGCCGGATCAACCTCGGTCATTAAGTTTGATGTTGATAACTATCGTCAATACCTGGAGCGCCAGGTATTGGAGGCTACCAAAGAGTATGGTATGAACTACTATCCCAACACTGCCGCCAGTTCTGAGAGCCTCAAGCTGAAGGGCTATGACACGATAGTGGTTGCCATGGGCACCAAGGATTCTGTGCCTCCTGTTGAAGGCATCGAAGAGGCTGCCCACGTAATTCAGGCGGTAGACCTCTTTCTCAACCCCAACAAGCTCGGAGAAGCCAAAAAGATCGTTGTTATTGGCGGCGGAGTAGTTGGGTGCGAGATGGCGCAGTGGCTGGCTTATGAGCACGACAGCGCCGTAACCGTCATAGAAATGCTGCCTCACTTCATGGACGGAGCCTGCACTGCTAACCGCACACATCTGCTCCACGCCATGAAGGCCAAGGGCGTGCGTCTTCTTAATATGGCAAGGCTTGTGTCCATTGAAGAAGGTGCCGTGGTCATAAGGCGCAATCACGATGATAATGTACCTAATCCCTATAACACTTGGAATCCCATCTTGCCCGAAAACATCCATAACCCCTTTGCTCCCAAAATCGGAAGCGATTGGAAGAATGAAAAGTATCAGGCAGACCTGGTGGTTCTTGCCACGGGAGGTAGTTCCGATGACAGTCTGTACTATGCAGCACTTAAGGACAGGAGTGCGCCAGAGATCTACAACATCGGCGACAGCTTTGCCCCTGGCAAAATACATGAGGCGGTGCGCTCGGCTTATCGCCTTGGTGTAGCAATCTAAGGAGGCAGCACTATGGCTATGGAATTAACCAAAGAGCAGCAAGCCTTGCTCGATGGCGAGCAAGGTCCTGTGGTGGCCAAAGTCGTCAAAACACTGGTGATGTATGGCGAATGCTTTGGTGCCCAAAAAATGGCACCCGTAACGAGCGAGAAGGGTCACCTGGTAACGAGCTTTGGCCTTTCTATGATGAGCCCTGTATTTGAACTGATGGACGAACTCATCTCGGCAGACTTACTTGGGCAGCCTTTTAGTGTTGACCCGCGTCCTCTTGACCCCAATGTGCCCCAAAACTTTCTGCAAAAAACATTATTTGGCATTATGTATAAAAAGCAGGCAGACTATGAGGCTCAGCTTGACAAGCTTGGTTTGATGGGAGGCGATGCCTTTACCTGCACCTGCTACCTGGATGAAGTAGGCAACAAACCTCAAGAGGGCGACATCCTCAGCTGGGCCGAAAGCAGTGCGGTGGTGTACGCTAACAGTGTGCTAGGAGCACGGTGCAACCGTAACTCCGGCATCATTGAGCTCTTTGGCAGCTTGGTGGGCTTTGTGCCCTACTTTGGCCTGCTGACTGATGATGGGCGCAAGGCCACCTGGGTTATTGAGGTGGATACTGAGGAGCGACCCGAGGCTCAAGTGCTCGGAAGCGCCATTGGTATGAAGGTCATGGAGGATGTTCCCTATATCAAGGGACTTGATAAGTGGTTTGGCGGCAGCCTGAGCGGCGATGCACGGGACTATCTCAAAGACATGGGAGCTGCCACTGCTTCTAATGGAGCGGTTGGCCTTTTTCATGTGGCAAATCTCACTCCCGAAGCCAAAGCCCAAGGAGAGGCTCTGCTGACCGAAGGTGCCCAGGTCTACAAAATTGACGACGCAGAGCTCAGGCGTGTACAAGAGAGTTATCCCATTATTTGGAAGGATGCCTCAGCCAAACCCAAGCTCTGCTTTGTTGGGTGCCCGCATTTGACGGAAAACCAACTGCAGGAGTGGACAGAAAAGCTCACCGCAAAACTCAAGAGAAACAGGCTTGCCAAGGTAGTTGTTCCTACGGTGTTTACCGCTGCCCCAGCCGTAGTGGAAAACTTCAAGAAAACATCAGCTTATAAAAAGCTTGCTGACACTGGTGTAGTGGTGTCCAGCATCTGCCCTCTTATGTATATGAACAACCCGCTTTGCAATTCTAAACCTACCATAACCAGTAGCAATAAGCTACGCACTTACACCAAGGCTCGTTATTACAAAGACGCAGAAATATTGGAGTTAATCTCGGGCGGAGGTGTATCATGACAAAGACTTTTAAGGGGCGTGTAGTGGTGCCAGGCACCATAGAGGCCGAGGCTCTGGTAACGACAGCTGGCTTTAATACCCTCGCATCTTTTCAAAAGGCTCTGATGTTTGGAGACAAGCAGGCAAAGTGCTCTGACCAAAACAATCCTGAGCTCTATAATCAGCCCATGCAGGGCAAGGCTCTTTGCCTGCCTCAAACCATCGGCAGCACAACCGGTGGCATGATTTTATATTGCGCCGCCAAGATGAACAGAGGCCCTTCCTGTTTGCTCTTTTCTAAGCCCATAGACAGTCTCGCTGCAGCCGGCGCGGTTTTAGCAGGCGTATGGACCGAAAATCCCATGCCCACCATAGACAGTCTGGGGGAGGAGTTTTTGGAAGCAGTAAAAAGTGGCATGACTGTTTCTGTAGGCGAGGATGGCACCGTAACGATTAGGTAGCACTTGTTCACCTGCGCAGCCTGGGGACGAGGCTGATGTCGGGGACAGGGTGACAAGGGGACGGGGCGTTTGGGGTGACAAGGGGACGGGGCGTTTGTCACCTTCAGGAAGGTGACAAACGCCCCGTCCCCTTGTCACCCCAAACGCCCCGTCCCCTTGTCACCCTGTCCCCGACATCAGCCTCGTCCACGTCTCTCTGTCTCATTAGGCTATAATACAGCGCGGGTAAGGCTGCCTAGAACAAACCCTGGCACAAAATCAGGAAGGTTACCATGGACGAAACTCGATTCAAGCTTATTATTATTATCGTAAGCGAAGGTAAGGCCGACAAGGTCGTCAAAGTAGCACACAGCGCAGGAGCCTCCGGCGCTACCATTATCAACGGTCATGGTGCAGCAGTCAGGCTCTTTTTGGGAGTCAGTATCGATCCAGAAAAAGAACTGGTCCTCATAGTGCTTGAAGAGGAAAAGGCTAAGGCTGTTATCGAGACCATCGCCCAAGAAATGGAGTTAGCAAACCCAAACAAGGGACTTGCCTTCATGCTCTCGTTAGACCAGGTGTTTGGATTGAGCCCGGCTAGTGAAGATGAGAGGGACTAGTCATCCATGGGAGCTCTTGTAGAAAGCATTGACGGTTTACAGGTCATACTGGCGGGTGTAATCTTTGTAGTTTGCTATGTATTCATAATATCCGAGAAGGTCAGCCGTGCAACGGTTGCCATGTCCGGTGCTGTTTTGATGGTTATGCTCGGCATCGTTGGTCTCAAAGAGGCGTATACCGTATATATCCACTGGGAGACTATCTTTTTACTCCTTGGAATGATGATTCTCGTCAAGCTTGCTGCAAAAAGTGGCATTTTTCAGTATCTTGCCACAAAGGTTGCTCAAAGCGCCAAGGGAGACCCAAAGAAACTGCTGTTTCGTCTAGCAATTTTAACTGCTGTAGGCTCTGCCTTCATCGACCTCGTTACCATGGTTTTACTCATGGCACCAATAACCATTGCTATGGCTCACTCGCTAAAGATAAAGCCGATGCCCTTCATGATAACGATGATTATCGCTGCCAATATTGGTGGTGCAGCAACTTTGGTAGGCGACCCGCCCAACATCATGATTGGAACCGTTGCTGGCATCTCGTTTAACGACTTTCTCATCCATCTTGCTCCGCTCATCGTTATTATCATGACTGTCGTGGCCTTTGGCCTTAAGCACTACTACTCAAAGCAACTAAAGATCGATCCAGCAAACCAAGATGAGCTGATGAAGATTGATGCCTCATCGTTGCTCTACAATAAGTCGTTGGCCATCAAATCAACCGTTGTGTTTTCACTGACCCTTTTGGGTTTTGTTACCCATCAGATTACCCACTTTGAGCCTGCCACAATTGCCCTGATAGGCGCAACACTGTTGCTCGTCATTGGGGCAAAGTCAAGTGTGGTAGAAGAAGTATTGCATAGTGCCGAGTGGGTCACCATCTTCTTCTTTGCTGGCTTGTTTGTTCTCGTGGGTGGTTTGGTTGAGGTTGGCATTATTCAAGCTGCCGCTACCTGGATGCTCGATGTAACCGGTGGAGATATTGCGCTTACCGCCATGGTAATGCTTTGGGGAGCGGGCATCACCTCCGCATTCCTCGATAATATCCCGCTGGTGGCAACGATGATTCCCATGATTCAAGATATGAGCGCACAGTTGGCGCTCTCTGCTGTTGATGAGAGAACGCTTTGGTGGTCGCTGGCTTTGGGCGCCTGTTTGGGAGGCAATGGAACGATTATCGCTTCTTCGGCAAACCTTATTGTCGTAGCCATCTCGGCTCGAGAAGGGGCTCCTATTTCTTTCATAGACTTTGTAAAGATAGGCATCCCGGTAACCCTCATCAGCCTCGCGCTTGCAAGTATCTATGTGCTCTTCTTCTTCATACACCTGGGGCTTGCCTAACGAAGAAAACCCTCACCCATAAAGCTGCTTTTTGGCTGACTCAGTGTACTGGAGCTTAAGGTATCTGCGAAAATGCTGGAAAGAGGAGTTCTTCGCTCTCAACATGACTAAGCTCTACTGTGCCCGTAAGTACGTCTACATATTGGTAAGACTGGCGACGAACGCTGCCACGTCTGAGTTCAAGTTCCATAATAAAAAGTTGTGGATGTGCCTGAGTAATAACACCCTCGCATTCCATGATTCTTGATCGTCCCATATTTGCTCTGATTTTGAGTCGTTCCCCTGACATGTCCGACAGCTTCTCCCTTATTACGTGGACAAGCTGACCTTGCTGTGCTAATTCCATTGATGTAGTCCTGACTTTCTTTTAACAATACGCGCGGAGCGCACATTGTATCATGGTTGGCAATACCCAAAGGTTACCGCTCGTCAACAATATCGCCCACTGGTAGAAATTGAGAGGCAAAAGAGCTGCTGCTTACAGCTGTCTAAAACTGTACCTTTTGCTCGGCCTGGGGCAGCGCTTGACGTGCTATGTCACGCATCTCGTTAACCCCAATAAAGAACTCCCGCATGAGAGCTACCAGGAGATAGCGACCTTTGGGTGTCAGCGTAATGCGTACGTCATCATCGACGTTGATTGCACCAGCCGCCTTAAAAAAGGCGTACTCCGCTGGAAGCCCCAGGGCAACACTCACTCCAAAGTCCTTTTTCCAGGCAGCCTTGTCAAGCTCGAGTCCAAAGAGTTGCATCATAAAGCGATAGCGCATTTTATCGGATCTTGAAAACTGGTTTCTCTTCTTAACGCTCATTTGTCCCGATTCCACAACGCGAATATACTCGTCGACGCTAAAGGTATTGACGTAGAGACTGCCGCCCAAATACGAAAAACCGCCTGCGCCTATGGCAGGATATTCCTCGTAGTTAATGATGTACTCATCGATCATCGTTGAGTCTGAGGCATTAAAGGTCCAGGCGCTCCCAAAGGCAAAGGGTGCTCCTTCTTGCGCAGTATTAAGCTCAAAGACATCTTGTCTCTCGCGCAAAGAGGGGTGGAGTAGCACATCTGGCTCCGAGGTGAGCGCCTGACATATAAGCTCATAGAGTCGGGCTTCTTTACCATAGTCCACCTTGCCAAGGGTGGTAGCCAATACTTCTTCTATCGCAGGCGAGGCCATGAGGGGATAAAAAGTGGTTTGGTTTACGCCGCTCTCCAGTATGCATGCCAAGTCATGAATCAAACCTTCTTCGGTTTGTGTAGGAAAGTTAAAGATCATGTCTACATTAAGACTCTCATAGCGCCCCCGGCACTCGATAAGACGTTCAAGAATCTGCATGCCGCTGCCATACTTGTCATAGCGTTGCATGCTATGGAGCAGCTTGTCGTCAAAGCTTTGCACTCCAACACTGAGCCTGTTGACCCTTTCATCCAAAACATCCAAAACAGGGTCGATGAGGTGATTTGGGTTGGTTTCGCAAGAAACCTCACGCAAGTTAAAGAGACCGCCTGCCAGGTCAATGGTTTTAGCAAGCTCATCTACCAAAACCGTAGGAGTGCCGCCTCCAATATAAAGAGACTCCACGTTATAGCCAAGACGGGCAACCATCTGCATCTCCTTGCGAAGAGCGGCAAAGTAGGCGCGGGCGCGGGGCTCCTCAAATGGATATCGACAAAATGAACAGTAAGGACAAAGCTTCTCGCAAAAGGGCACGTGGGCATAAAGCAAACAACCCCTCTTAGGGTTAAGGGCGGCAGGCAGACTCGCTTTGGCTGCCCCAAGCGGCTTCATGTTGAGATATCCTGCGCTGAGGTTTCGTACCACTTTTGTTTGTATTCGTTCGCTTAACATGTCATCAAGCTCCAATCAACTGAGCCTGCAAAACAGCACTATCAATCGCAGCTGGTGCTTTCGTTGCCGTTTGCTCCTTCTGGCTCTTGGTCGGTTTTCTCTCTCCTTTTATTTAGCCGCGCCTTGACTGCTCCTACCATCAAAGGTATGAGGCTCACCAAAACGATGGCAACAATAACTAACTGAAAGTTCTCCTGCACAAAGGGGATGTTGCCAAAAAAGTAGCCCAGCAGGGTAAAAATAACGACCCATCCAACGCCGCCAATGACGTTAAACAGGGTAAAACGAGCAAAGTGCATTTTTCCTACTCCGGCAATAAAGGGCGCAAAGGTTCTAAAGAACGGAAAGAAGCGCGTTACTACAATGGCAAAGGGGCCATACTTGTCAAAAAGCCTCTGCGTCTCTTCGATGCGCTCGGGGGTCAAAGACTTGACGCGTCCTGAGTCTATGATGACTTGACCCACCTTGCGACCAATCCAGTAGTTAGAGGTGTTGCCCAGTACGGCTGCCAAAATGAGTACGGTAATCAGCACGCCAAGGTTGAGGCCAAAGCCAGGGGCGGCAAAGAGGCCTGCGGTAAAGAGCAGGGAGTCTCCAGGAAGAAAAGGCATGATAACCAGACCGGTTTCTACAAAGACAATGGCAAAGAGAGGTGCGTAGGCAAAGGAGCCAAGTGACTCAATCCATCCTGCTATAAACGTGCGTGGGTCGCGCAATAGGTCGATAAAGAACTGGATTATTTCCATACATTCCTTGCGGTCATACACTGGAAAGCGCTCTGCACTGTACTTTCAGGCTGCTTTGCCAGATTGGTTGAGATTAGGTGGCTTAGGCGCTCAACAGAGACCCCTTATGGCTGCTTCCGTCAAGACCTGACCAGGTTCGGAGTGTGCTGCCGCCCAAGCCGTTGATAATCCTACCATAAGAAGGCAACAGTAACTTTACAAAATGCCCAGTGTCCATTATCTCAAGAGCTTTGCTATACTTCATTTTGCCAAGCGGGCGTCGCCAAGTGGTAAGGCCCAAGCTTCCCAAGCTTGTATTCGCGGGTTCGAGTCCCGTCGCCCGCTCCAAAATCCTTTTAACACATAAACACGTGCGCGGGCTCGAACCCGAGAGGGGCGAGAGCGTTAAGCGGGGCGCCAGTGGCGCGCCGTAGCTCGAGCTCGCGAACGAACGGAGTGAGTGAGCAGGGTGTGGATTTGCGCAGCAAATACACGCGAGTCCCGTCGCCCGCTCCAAAATCCTTTTAACACATAAACACGTGCGCGGGCTCGAACCCGCAGCTTCCCTACCAGAGCTGGCTTAAGACTTTGCGTACCTTGTCTTCGCTGCCTTGTTTGCATACTGCTATGAGTGAGTCGCCCGGATAGAGCACGGTGTTGCCGTTGATGAGGTGTTGGTTTTTTCCATCGCCTACTGCTACCAGCAGACTCTCTTCAGGCAGTGTTTGGGCTATGTCTGCTACACGTCTTCCTTCGGGAGCCTTGCTGGTTACCTTGGCTGCCAGCGATATTTCTACTATGACCAAGTCGCCTTGCGTCATAGACAGCAGTGCGTGGGCGGCTCCATCAGTTACCTCCATCTCTATAAGGCGCGAGATAACCGTAGTAGACGAAACCACCTCTATCCCCATACGTCTAAAGATGCGGTTGTTTTTAGGGTTGGAAACTCGTGCTATGGTGCGTGGCACATTAAAAACCAGCGAGGCAATCTCGCAAGATACCAGATTCACATCATCGGCTCCGGTGGTGGTCACAAAGATGTCGGCATCCTCAATGCCTGCATCCCGCTGAAAGTCCGAGTTGCAGCCATCGCCGTGTATCAGCAGCACTTGTGAAGGCATACACAAAACAAGGCGATCGACCTTGCTTTTGTTAATCTCAATAATCGAGACTTGATGACCTTTTTCGTGCATGGTCGGTGCCAATACTTCGCAAATCTTTCCTCCGCCATTAATCACGATTTTCATGAGATGTAGACCGAAAACCCTTCCAGGAGATCATTCCTCACACAGGCTATGACCGTGTCTCCCTCGTAGAGAATGCTGTCTCGTGTTGGGATTGAGCTGTACTGACCACTCTTTCTCTCAAAGGCTACTACTCTGATCTCGTGATCTTTTTCCAGCTCCGCCACAAGGATGCTGTTGCCTTGATGCGCAGTGAGGTCAAGGGCAAAGCGCATGATGTCATAGTTGCCCAGGGCTTCGATGAATTTTCCGCGTGCAGCCATCACCTTGCTGTACATCTCTTCGGCAACCAAGGAGGTACCGCAAACGTAGTCCAGGCCCAGCTGGAGATAGGCGTTTGTCCTGTCAGGGTTATAGAGCCGCGCCAAAACGTAAGGCACATCAAAGAGTTTGCGCCCCACTTCGGCAATCATAAGGTTTGAATTGTCTTGGTCGGTTACTGCACAGAGCACGTCAGCGCTGGTTACGCCAGCTTCAATCAGGATGTCTTCATCAAACCCAACACCAACCAAGGTGCTTCCCTCAAAGCTTACGCCCAGGTTGTTGAACTTTGTGGCATCAGTGTCAACCACCACCACACTATTGTCCCCTTGAGAAAACAGTATGGCTAACTGAGAGCCCACTCTACCACAGCCTACAACAATGATGTTCAAGACTACCTGCCCAAATTAGAACTGCACAAGACAACCGCTTGAGCCCTTCTGCAACTCGCCGGACAAGCCGGCGAGTCCACCAATTAACCTACAACTGAGGTTATGGGTTCGCCAGACGAGCCAATCGGATTGACCCCGGCGAATAACAGAACGGGTAAAACTTATAGTACTTCCTTCGTTAAGACTTCTTGATAAAGAGATTTAACTTTCCACCACAAGTGGGGCAAGTCCCCTTAAGCATTGGACGTCCATTTTTTGAGGTAACCTCAACTACGTCCTTCATCTCTTTTTTAGCCTTACACTTTACACAATACGCTTCTGACATAAAAAGTCCTCCATTTTCAATATACTTTTGCGACTTTTGCTTATACAAGTCGCACCAAGCTCGCGTAATGATACCATTACCACCGCGCAAAACTAGGCAGATCTAATAACTTCCAATACTACTTCGGTTACAGCTTTGAGCTTTCTTTCTTCAAGAATGTCCAGTCGATCGCTGCTCCAGCGCCAGCCAGCTGGCAATTTATCGCGCAGTCCTACAATAGAAATGGCTCTCGCGCCAGCGGCAATAGCCTCAGCCGCACTGGAGTCATAACACGTAAAACCAGCAGGTCCAACGCCAACTCCCAGCGTCGAAGCCGCGGACTTAATCAGGCTTTGGAGGCGATGGTCTGTTCCCCGGGGAATAAAGCTACCCTCGGCCATCGTGTAGCACAGCTCTCCTGCGCCAACACCGTCAAGGTTGATAAAAAGAGCGCTCTTTAAGTCGCGATCGTACTCGGCCAGCAGCTCTTTTATTCCGGCGTTTCTGCATTCGTGCGACCCCAGGGCAACCAGCCAGACTTCCTTGTCTATGAGCACTGAGCTAAACGAGGAGAGTGCTTGAGCATTGTCTTCATAGGTGCCGCCGCCATAGGCGCCGCCCTTCCAGTCAAGATCATCTTCTTCGGTAAAGTTTTCCCAGCCGCCAATTTGAGTGCCGGCAGAGCGTGCTTCATAGTCTTCGTTTACTCCCAACCAGTTGGCTGGCGAGTCTTTTAGATCCTCGGTCTTTCGCGAACCAGAAAGCCTGTCTCCCAGGCTGCCAAAGAACGACTTGGCGCGGCTATTGGGTATGTCCATCGACCGAGACGCTCCACCATTTCTTTCTCTGTTTCTTCCCGAAGAAGAAACGTCGGCGTCATCGATATAAATATCTTGCTCGTCGTCATGGTATTGCAAGAGCTCTTCTCCCACTGGTTTCATAATGCCCGTTGCACCCAAGGGCGCAAAAGAACCTGACTGAGACACCACGGTCTCGCCATTTTCCTGCTCTTCTGATTCAAAATGCGCATGCTGGTCAAAGGCAGCCTGCTGGGTGGGTATTGATCCAGAGCTTCCCAGAGACATCGAAGGCAGGTTAATCAAGCTATCGTGGGCAGGAATATCGGGAGCCGGTGTGGCTACAGCGTGCTCCAATGAAGACGCACTTTTTGGCAGGCGGCTTCTGAGCGACGGTGCCATGGGATCCGAGGTCAGGCGATCGATTCCCGAGAAGTCTGCGTTAAGTGTTGTAGGGGGCTCTTCCATGAGCGCTGACTTTTGTTCTGGCTCTGGCTGCACAATTGCTTCTGAGGGCGCCTGGCTCAGCTCAGAGGTCATCGAAGAAACAGCTACGCCAGCGGCCACACCAGCGGCCACACCGGCAGCAACTCCTGCTGCCACGCCTGCCGCAACGGCCGACTGCTCTGGCGTTACCACAGGGGCTAACTCCCCTTCTGGTTGCATGGGCGCTCTATCAGAAGAAGGCAGCGTATCCAACCGAGAGGTGGACTGGGCGTCTACCTTGGAAGAAGGCTGGGCACCTGCCCCAGGCGCAGGCTGGGCGTTTAGATCGTAGCCTTCGTAGCCTTGCAGGAGGGTACGCCCCGACCTGGGTTGGGGCTCGCTTGCCGACACAGCAGGAGTCTCGGCAAAACGAGACCGCGTGACTTGCAAGTCATCATTTGAAGGAGTAGGCGCCTGTGCTTCTTTTTGCGCTGCCTTTTTTGCGTCAACGAACCAGGCAGGCATACCATCCTTTGTCTTGGCGCTGGCCGAATCGACTCTGATTTGTGCTACCTGCTCTTGTTCTACTCTTTCGGCAAGAGTTTCTCTTACCCTGATGGCGGGGTTATCCGTAGCACCAATCTCGATTCTTGAGCGAGCAACCACCCTTGTATCTGCCCCATCAGCTTCTGGGCTGAGAACTTGCACGTGGGACTCTCGATTGGCAGCATCTTCTCTGTCTGCCGCTGCTCTTGCAGCCTCTGCGGTTTCGGCTCCCAAGTCTATTGTGCCACCGCTATACACCTCTCCATCGTGTGCCAAAGGCATAGCCTGAGAGGGCATTGCCTGATCTTCTAAACGAGGGGTTCTTCTGCTGGCCCTCTCTCCTCTGCTGGAAGGTGCTCCGCGCACTTCGGCTCTGGCTGCCGCCCCGGCGTAGGATTCGTTGATATAGTCCTCGCTGGAGTGTTGATTCCCGGAGGTGGTTGATCCAGCAGATCTTCTGCCAATCAAGTCTTTTGCCTTCAAAAAGAGTTCTCCGGTAGCTCCGCTCACCTTGGCAAGAGCACCGCTTCTGGAGGAACGCGCACGTGGGGTGGCCATGCCTTCTTCTCTCACTCTTGGCTCTCGACCTCCTCTTTCTTCCACAGGAGCAGCATCGCTTTTTCGGGCGCCTGCCAATGCTTCTGCAATGCCCATGAGCACCGCAACACCCGAGGCATTACAGTTTGCTCCGTGACTATAGGGCATAAAGAGGTTGATGACCTCCATGAGCGCTGCGATAAGTAAGATGATGCCAAGAATCAAACCCACCACAGAGAGTAAAAGGAGCAAAAGGCCGGGAAGAGGAAATAGCGAGAGAATAATGACGATTAACAAGGCTGCCACACAGCCGCGAGTAATCTTTAGAATGAGCGAGTAAAAAGATGAAATCGTAGGTGCTCCCTGCACCAGGGTGCGACCCGAATCATAGTGAGCCAAGATGACCACCTTGCGTCGCGTATCAGCGCCTTCTGGCGCATAGCGAGCTATGACGTTTTGGCTGGAGCTTTTTGCAAACAGCTTAAAGAAGGGGTCAACGTTGAGAACATCAAGTGCCAACAGGCCCGCCGCAATAAAGGCCAAAACACAGGCCAGCGCAGTTACCTGCGGAATGGCAAAAAGCAATTCGGCTGCAATAACACCAAGCATGTAGTACAGTATCCTGATCCAGTTGGTATTGCGAACCGTAGAGAAGTCCTGAAGCCAGGTGTCCAGACCAAAGCCGTCAAGGTTTGCTGCCACGAGCTCCGCAGCCTCAAATTCTCCATTTGACCCACCTGGACGGGGGCCTATCTTGGTAACCAGTTCATCTGCATAGCTCACCAATTTCTGCATTTTGTTCCTCCTTATTGGCCACCTTTTAAGGCCGATTGGTCAAAGTACGAGCAGAATGCACGACCTATTGTACCCCTGTTTGCGTTTCTACGCCCACGTACTCGCGAATAAACCTATCTGCTTCTACTGCATTGGCGCGTGCAGAGTCATAGAGCGCCCGAGCCTCTTTGGTAGTTTCGTCGTATGCGTCAAGGATGAGCGAGAGTGGCTCAGGGGGTATGAGAGCGGCTGCGGTTACCACCTCGGCATCTTTTAAGGCAAACTCTTCGTTCTTTGCATTAACCAGCTCCAAGTCTCCGTCAAGCACGGCCTGGTCTGCCTCCAGAGCCATCTGTATTGACTCGACCTTGAGAGTCAGATAGGTGCGCATGGTGCTGTAGTCTGCCTCCAAAAAAGCCTCCTCGGCCTCAATGAGCAACGCCGAGGCGTTGTTGAGGTTCTCGAGGATTGCCTGGTTTCGCTCAATGGCCTCGTGCAGCTGGTAGTAACCACCGGTTCGAGAGAGCTCGGTAGTGGCTCTCAGTTCTGTGTCAGCGTTGACTATGGTCTCCCACGCCTGTCCAAAGAAGAGTGCAGAGTTCATGGCCTCTATGTCTTTTGTGACAATGATCTCGCCACTCGTAAGCATGTCTTGTCTGTTGATGGCCGCATCAATGACGTGCTGGGCAAGCTCTCGGTCGTCTTGCGCACTCATGAGTGCCAGTGCCAAAAGAGCCTCCTCCTGTGCAGTTTTTAGAGTTTCCAGTGTTCCAGAAACTCGCTCCAAGAGAATTTTGCGCTCTGGAATGCTGTCTTGCGTAACCTCGGCTGCCACCATAGTATCAAGAGAGACAACCACTTGGTCGCTCTCTTGGATAAGGGCTATGGCTTCATCCAAGTGAACATAACCGGCTGTTCGATTTGTCTCTCGCTCCAATGCCTGCGACGAAAGCACGTAAAAGGCTATTGCACCGCCGGCAACGATGGCAACGAGTATTATGGCTATGGTGATGGGCCAGCGGCGTTTGCGAATTGCGGCAATTTCTGGGTCTTCTGCAGCTTGAGGCTGTGTTTGTGCTACCAACTCGGGGTGTGCCAGTTCTGGATGGGCGCGCACAGCTTGGTCTGCTTCGAGGATTGAATCAAGAAACTCATCGTCATGATGAAAAGCCTCCTGCGTTTCGTCATGCCCCTCAGTAGCGAGGTCTTCTGCCTCGTCGTGCTTTTGCAGGCTCGATGTAGATGAGAACAGTCTGCTCTCAAAAGGCTCGTCGCTTGCACGAGAGCGCTTTGGCTTGTAGCCGCTGCTCATGCCAGCTCGGACTCAACAATGCTTACAAGGCTTTCGGCAACACTTTGTGCAATGTCTTTTTTTGCAGCCTCAACCATGACTCTTACCAGGGGCTCGGTGCCCGAGGCACGCAGTAACACGCGTCCTCCTCCACGACTCAACAGCTCTGCCTCTGCTTGTGTAACCGCCGTGGCAATAGCCTCGCAGTTATCTAACTGGCTTTTGTCTCTCACTGACACATTGATGAGAACCTGGGGATACTTCTTCATAGTGCGCTCTGCCAAGTCATCAAGGGAGCTACCACTGCGCTGCAAGGCGGCCAGTAACATAAGCGCCGTGGCAAGACCGTCTCCAGTAGGGTTATGCTCGATGAAGATCATGTGCCCGCTTTGCTCGCCGCCAATAACGTGCCCACCCTTGCGCATGGCTGCTAAAACATTGGCGTCGCCCACAGCAGTCTGCACTACGTTAAGGCCAGCTTCTTGCATAGCCTGCATGAAACCGATATTGCACATAACAGTGCTTACCAGCGTGTTATTGGGTACGCCTCGTGTGGCCTTACGATCCAAGGCACAGATTGCCTCTATGTAGTCGCCATCAAGCTCTCTGCCTTTGTTGCTTACTGCAATGACACGGTCTGCGTCGCCATCGTGAGCTATACCCAGGCAGGCTCCATTGCTCTTAACCAGTTCTATGAGCTGCTCCAGGTCAGACGAGCCCGAGTCCACGTTGATGATTGCTCCGTTGCCACCGTCATTAATGGCAAGAACCTCTGCTCCCAAGCGACGAAGGGTCTCTGGCGTAGTGTAATGAGCGGCTCCATTGCCGCAGTCTACAGCTATCCTAATCGTGTCAAGCCTCACCTGCTCTTTAGTGAGAATGCCAACCGCATGGTTTATGTACCGCTCGTGCGCGTCCGGTATAAGCTGGGATTGACCAATGTCCTTGCCCTCGGGCAGAGCCTCGCTTTCATTGCTTGTTGCATCAGCCGATGCCCCCTGCTGCATTACAAGGCGTATGCCTTCTTCAAGCTGTACTTCTTGTACAGAAGACAGCTTATAGCCCTCGTTATCAAAGATCTTGAGACCGTTATACTCCGGAGGATTATGAGAGGCAGAAATGACTATTCCGCCGTCTGCTCCCAGGTCTTTGACGAGAAACGCCACAGCCGGCGTGGGGATGACCCCAGCCAAAAGCGCAGTGCCCCCGCGAGAGGTGATGCCGGCAATTAAAGCTGCTTCGAGCATGCTGCCGCTTATGCGAGTGTCGCGCCCTATTACCAGGGTGGGTCCGAGCATTCTGACAGCCGTTGCACCTAAGCCAAACGCCATTTCGCAAGTGAGATCGCGATTTGCAACACCGCGGATACCATCGGTACCAAAGAGTCGTTTTTGAGCTTTCATGCCAAATATTCTAGCACAGCGCTTGCCTCTCACGAATAGAGGCTTGACTATTGCCCAAATGCTGGCATAATGGAAACTCGAAGAACTGCCTACGGGGATTGGCGATACCGGGAAGACACTAGGGACAATCGTTACAGACCGTGTTGTTGGTACCGTATACACGTGTTGTCTTGTGAGCCATTTCGTGGGTTTGGTTGAGTGAAGCGAAATACCGGTGGCCCCCCTCCATCAAAGCCTCTCGACTCGGCCGTAACCCTCTCAGAGGAGGGGAGGCTTCTGCATACCACCCCCAAGTTGCACAGGCCTCCCTTTCATTAACTCTTTGCTTGCAGGTTGTATAATGTCGCTATGACTAACCGCATGCACACACAGCTCATTGATAAGGCCAGAAGCAGCTTTGATGCCTTGGGTCTTGCTTGCTTTGATACACCTCTTGTACTTATGGTAAGCGGCGGCTCAGACTCAACGGCTCTTTTGCTTCTTGCGCATGAGCTCTGCAAGGAATCCTCAGGCAATCTAGACAAGTTGTTTGTCTTGCACATTAATCACCAGCTGCGAGGTATGGATGCTCAAAAGGATGAGCGCTTTGTGGTAGAGCTTTGCATGCAGCTGAAGATAGGCTGCAAGGTGGTGCGTGGCGATATTGCTGCCCTTGCTCAAGAACGAGGCGTTGGAGTTGAGCAGGCTGGGCGTATGTTTCGCTACGAGCAAGCAGAGCAGGTGAGCATTGAGTTCCTTTCTCAGCATGCTGCGCCAGTTTGTACCAATGTGCCCGCAAATAAAGCAATCAGCAGCCCAGTCTTCATAGCCACCGCACACACCGCCGACGACAAAGCAGAAACCTTGCTTCAGCGCTTGATAGTGGGAGGAGGCAGCAGCTCTCTCGCCTCCATACCCAGGCAAAATGGCAAGGTCGTACGTCCCTTGCTGGAGTGCACACGCCAGGAGCTTTGTGATTGGCTGGTGCTAAAAAACCTGAACATAGAGGGATGCCTTTGGCGAGAGGATGCCACCAACACCAACACCGATTATTCTCGTGCCTTTGTGCGCCATGAGCTTATTCCGCTTTTAGCTTTGCGTAACCCACGTATCATCGAAGGGCTTAACCGCACAGCCAATGTGCTCGCCAGCGAAAGTGCCTGGCTCGATGAGCAAGCTTCAATACTGCTCCCCCTTTCAAAGGATTCCTTTGGTGCCCCTCTTCCCCTTTTGCGACGAGCCATCTACCTGGCTTGTAACGAAGCTATAGAGGAGCTTGCGCCTGGGGCACGCATCACCTTTGAGCACGTTGATCTCATTGCACAAGGCGCTGCTGCCAACGGCTTTGCCTGTCAAATACCCGGAGGCATAGAGGTGCGCACTGTTAAAGGACAGCTGGTCTTTTCCAAGGCAAAACCTCCCCAACATGACCCAAGGGCAAAGAATAAAGAGTGAAACACCAAACCTGTGGTGTGAGGGAGACGAGTGTAGCACGGGGTCGGAGTGTTATTGTCACACTGGCCTGCTGACACTACAGGCGAGGGCTTGAACAAAGTCATGTTGCTCGGTCGCTCTCACTGCTCACACTCTGTCCGTCATTGCGGCCTCCGAGCCGCAATCTTACCAACATGAATTATTGATTCCGGGTCAAGCCCACAATGACGATGCATAGACTGAGCTGTAACATGTAATCTTTCGGTTTTGCAACTAAGTTTGCTCTTTACCCTGCTTGTTGCGCAAGAACAGATACAATAAGCGTTTGAGTTCATTAACCCGTTATGACTGATTTGCCGAGGTCTTTTAGGAAACCTCTCTATACGATTGACGCATGAGACATCCTTGGCAAGAAAATGAGGGAGTTCTAGCAAGATGCAAGAAGTAGACAAGACGACACTGCCATTAGAAGTGAGCAAGGTTATTTTTGGTGAAGATGAGATCCAAGAGGCAGTAAAGCGTATTGGTGAGCAGATCACCCAAGATTATGCTGGGCAAAAAGTGCTGCTCGTTACCGTGCTCAAAGGAGCCTTTATCTTCATGGCCGACCTGGTGCGCGCCATAAAAGGAGACGTAGAAATTGATTTTATGGCTGTGTCGAGCTACGGTGATGGATCTAAGAGCTCGGGTGTTGTACGCATCATCAAAGATCTCAATGCCTCGGTAGAAGGACGGCACGTTATTATTGTCGAAGATATATTGGACAGTGGCCTCACTCTCACCTATCTATTAAGGAACCTCAAAAGTCGTAAGCCTCTCTCGATAGAGGTTGCCACCCTGCTCTTCAAGGAAGGCAAGCAGCAAGCCAATATCAGATGTAAGTACATAGGACTCATGTGCCCAGATGAGTTTGTTGTGGGCTACGGACTTGACTATAACGAGAGTTATCGAAATCTCCCCTACATTGGAGCGCTCGATGCCTCTGCTTACGAGCAATAGCATGTACACGAAAACAGCGAGAATCTCTACCCTGCTCAGCAGCGCTGCATAGCATAAGAGCTCGAGTGGAAAGACACTAGAAAAGGACGACACACGTGAAGAACCCCAAGACCAGAACCTGGATAATATATGGAATCCTTGCAGCGGTCCTCATATTTCTTATTGGTACCCAGCTCAATAATATGGGCAAGGAGGCTTCGCGCCCTCTCTCGCTTACTACCAGTGAGTTTGTGGCTGCAGTTGAAGATAATAAGGTAACCGAGGTAACCTTTAACGCCGCTAACGGCTCAATAACTGGCTACTTTTATTACGAGGACGAAGACTCTGAGGAAGAGTGGGACGGTGAGCCACGTGCCTTTATTGCCACCTATGTGGGCGAGGATAGTCTCAACGCCTTAATGAATGCGCACGGTCATATCAATTATGACGTTATCATCTCTGACCCAGGCTTTTGGACCAATATTCTCTGGTTTGCCGTACCGCTTTTGATATTTGCCGTGCTGATATTTATCATCTTTACGCAGTTTAACAACGCTAATAACCGACAAATGAACTTTGGTAAGAACAAAGGTAAAAAAGCTATTGAAGAGCGTCCCAAAACGCGCTTTGCCGACGTCGCAGGCATTGACGAGGCGGTAGAAGAACTACAAGAAATCAAAGATTTTCTTGCGAGCCCTGGCCGCTTTCTTGCGCTGGGAGCAAAGATTCCGCGCGGCGTTTTGTTGGTTGGCCCCCCAGGCACCGGTAAGACGCTGCTGGCACGAGCAGTAGCTGGAGAGGCTGGTGTACCCTTCTTTTCAATATCGGGCTCGGACTTTGTAGAGATGTTCGTAGGCGTGGGAGCCTCGCGTGTGCGCGACTTGTTTGAAAAAGCCAAGGAGAGCTCTCCTTCTATCATCTTTATTGACGAGATCGATGCCGTTGGACGCCAAAGGGGTGCCGGCTTGGGAGGCGGGCACGACGAGCGCGAGCAAACACTCAATCAGCTATTGGTAGAGATGGATGGCTTTGAAGAAAACTCTTCGGTCATTCTGATAGCTGCTACCAACCGCGTTGACATCCTCGACCCGGCGCTTTTGCGCCCTGGTCGTTTTGATCGACAGGTTGTTGTGGATCGCCCCGATCTCAAAGGTCGCCTGCAAATCCTCAAGGTACATTCTGAGGGCAAGCCCTTGGCACACAGCGTTGATCTTTCTGCGCTGGCCAAACTGACCCCAGGATTTACCGGTGCAGATTTGGCAAACCTCATGAACGAAGCTGCGCTGCTTACCGCGCGCAAAAACAAAAAGCTCATCACAATGACTGAGCTCTCTGAAGCCATGGAGCGTGAGATTGCCGGGCCAGAGCGCAAGGGCAGAATCATTACCGATAAAGAAAAGCGCATCATCTCTTATCACGAGTGTGGTCACGCCTTAGTGGGGCACGTGTTGGATAATTCGGATCCGGTGCACAAAATATCTATCATCAGCCGTGGGCGTGCCTTGGGCTACACGCTTTCGCTGCCTGGCGAGGATCGCTTCTTGAACTCTCGAGAAGAAATGTATGACGACCTGGCAGTCTTCCTTGGAGGGCGTGTTGCCGAAGAGCTGTTTTGTCATGACATAACAACCGGCGCGTCTAACGACCTCGAGCGGGCTACCAAGATGGCGCGCCAAATGGTAACCCGATACGGCATGACCGAGGAGTTGGGGCCTCAAGTGTATGGCGAGGCCAGCCATGAGGTTTTCTTGGGTCGCGACTACGGTGCCACACCAGATTATTCGGAAGAAACCGCTCGGCGCATAGACGATGAGGTTGCCCGCATCATGCGCAAAGCCCATGAGCGTGCCTCCAAGGTGCTAGACGAGCGGCGTGACCAGATGGATCTTATGGCTGCCGTCTTACTGGAGCGCGAGACAGTAGACGGCGAGGCTCTTGAGGCCTTGCTTAACAATGCCTGGGATGACTACCTGGAAAATGAAGATGAAATCCTTGCGCGCAAGGCCGAGGCGCTGCGCAAACAAGAAGAAGAAGATGAGCGCAGAAGGACCGAAGCTGCCGAGGCAGCTGCGCTGGCTTTAGCAGAAGCTGGTGAGGGAGCTGGAGCGGGAGTCACAGCAGGCGTTGCTGGCAGCGGTGCTGCTGGCACCAGTGGCGCTGGTGCTGGTTCTGGTGGGGCTGCAAGCACTGGCGGCGCTGGTGCTAGTGGGGCTGGTGCTAGTGAGGCTGCAGGAGCCTCAAGTAAAGCGCCTCCAAGAGTATCTGACTCGGGAGCCATGACCGGCTCCAATGGCCTGCCCGTTAAGCTCAATGGCAAGAGTTACACCCTTGAAGACGTATTTGCCGGGCGCGTGCGCTTAGAAGACTTGATGAGCAGCGAGCACAAGGATGTTGAAGGAAGCGCTAGTCCACAACTTGGAATGCAGGGTGAGTTGCTGCCCGAGATAAAACTTGAAGCAAAGCCTGAGGTGCTGCTTGAGGTGCTGCCCGAGGTGGAGCCTCAAGAGCCACTTGAGGAGTTGCCTGAAGTACCAACTGAAGTGTCAACCAAAGAAGAGCCTGCGCAAAAGCCCAAACGTCAAACAAGAAGAAAAGCTGTTGATGGCGCAGATGGTGAGGCAAAACCCTCACCAAAGAAGCCAGCGCAAAAAAGAACTACCCAAAGAAAGCCCAAGCCCCCTAAGGACTCCAATGATTAATCACGAAAAGATAGAACAGGGAGTGCGTCTCATACTCGAGGGTATAGGCGAGGACGCTCATCGCGATGGTTTACTGGAAACCCCAAAGCGCGTGGCACGCATGTACGAAGAGGTGTTGCAAGGTATAAACCAGGACGCCAGCGGTTACTTTGCCACCACTTTTGAAGAAGGTCACCGAGAGATGGTTCTTGTAAGAGACATCCCCTTCTACTCCTTGTGCGAGCACCACCTGATTCCCTTCTTTGGCTTTGCGCATGTTGCGTACCTACCCGGTGCCGCTGGCAAGATTTGTGGCATCTCCAAGTTGGCACGAACCGTAGACATCTTTGCTCGGCGCTTGCAGGTACAAGAGCGCCTCACCAGTCAGATTGCCAACACCCTTGTTGAGCACCTGGAGCCTAATGGGGTCATCATTGTTATAGAAGCCGAGCATCTCTGCATGAGCATGCGCGGAGTCAAAAAGCCCGGAGCAAAGACCATTACATCGGCAGTGCGCGGCGCCTTTGAAAAGTCAGAAAAGACGCGCACAGAGGCCCT
This sequence comes from Coriobacteriia bacterium, assembly GCA_009784945.1. Taxonomy (GTDB): domain Bacteria; phylum Actinomycetota; class Coriobacteriia; order Coriobacteriales; family UBA8131; genus WQXH01. The sequence continues at coordinate 26,357 of WQXH01000026.1, forward strand.
CAGTCTCATCTTGGCAAAGCAGTAGTCAACACGGCTTGTTACCAGCCTTGCGCTCTGCTAAGCTAAGACACAAAAGGCGATAGGGAGCACCAGTATGTTAGAGAATCCTCACATATGGCATTGCGGCTCTTTTTACTATGAACAAACACGTCCGCTCGTCGTAGGCATCCTTAACGTTACTCCGGACTCATTTAGCGACGGCGGTCTCTTTTTTGAGCCAACTCAAGCGCTTAGACATGCCCACGCTATGCTGGAAGCAGGTGCCAGCATTATTGAAGTAGGAGGCGAGTCCACCCGCCCTGGCGCTCAGGAGCTTGTGTTAGAAGAAGAGCTGACTCGAGTGCTGCCCCTGGTTAAAGCACTGGTGAGCCAAGGAGCTTGTGTGTCCATAGACTCACGGCGAGTGCAGGTGGTCAAGGCTTGCTTAGATGAGGGAGCTTCTATTATTAATGATGTCACAGGGTTTACTGACCCAGCAATGCGTCAGTTGGCTCTGGAAAGCAAGGCGGGATGTGTCATCATGCATATGCAGGGCACGCCCCAAACGATGCAAGACAAGCCTTATTATGCCGATGTAGTTTCAGAAGTGAGTGAGTTTTTGCTTGCCCAGGCCAAGCTTTTGGTTAACAGCGGCATCAATCGTAAGCGCATCTGTCTGGACGTTGGCCCTGGCTTTGGCAAGAACCATGAACACAACTTGCAGCTGCTCAAGAACACGGCTCATTTTGCCCAGCTCGGCACACCTCCCTTTTTGCTCATGGCTGCGTGGTCGCGCAAACAGTTCATTGGCACAATTACTGGGGAGAGTGTTGCCGCGCGTCGCGTTGTTGGCTCGGTAGCCGCCGCGCTCTATGCTGCCCAGCAAGGCGCTGGAGTTTTACGTGTGCATGATGTTGGCCCTACAGTGGAGGCGCTCAAAGTCTTGGAGGCACTGAGATGAGCAGACGGCAGACCGTTATTGCCCTTGGTTCTAATATAGGCAACAGCACTGCTACGATTGTCGCCGCAGCCAAGCGCGTGGGCACTTTGCCGGGCACAAAGCTCATGGCTCTTAGCACGGTTTGCACCTCACGACCTGCGGTAGTGCTTGAGCAGCCAGACTTTAAAAACGCCGTCATGCTAATAGAAACCGATATTGAGCCACGGGAGCTTCTTCGCTGTTTACAAGAGATAGAAAGAGAGTTTGGGCGAGTAACCTCTGGTACTGACTATCTCCCCTCCGGGCCGCGCACTCTCGATCTTGA
>WQXH01000027.1 GCA_009784945.1 Coriobacteriia bacterium
CGCGAAAGATTTGGATGGGCACCGCCGGGTGAGCAAACGGTTAATATTACAGGGCTCGAAGTATCAGACTCTACCACCCTGCTTCCCGAAGTAGTGCCCGTTGGCTCTGGAGAAGCACCTGACACCTGGTGGATACTGTTCCTCGACATTCTCTTTGCCATAGAAAAAAAGTCGTTACCCGATCTCTTACCCGACCCGTTTGTTTCATAAGAAGCGAGGCTATTCGTGATTCAGGCTGCCATTGATATTGGTACGGTTACCACGCGTTTGCTGATTGGAGAGCTGGCAGAAGACAAGGTTAAAACCCTTGCGTATGGCAATGTTGTTACCGATCTTGGTGAAGGTCTTGCAAGTAGCAGCGTAATTTCCGATGCTGCTCTCAGAAGGCTTATGAAAGCTCTTGAGAAGTTCAAGGGAATTATAGCAGAGGTGGAAGGAGACCTTGCCAAAAGGCATGACGCGCCTGTCGTTATACCGGTTACAGCCATAGCCACCTCAGCAATGCGAGATGCTAAGAATGCTCAAGAGGTGCTTGCAAAGGTTCTGGCTATGGGGGTAGAGGTAGAGGTCATCAGCGGAAAAAGAGAAGCCGAGCTCTCATTTAAGGGCACGCTGAGCGGATTTGATGCCTTTGAAGGTAACGTCATAAGCTTTGATGTGGGCGGAGGCTCAACCGAAATCATCTTGGGCAGCCACAGAACCGGAATATTCTTTTCTCATTCCTTTGATATGGGCAGCAGGCGCGCAACAGAAAGCTTCTTAACGAGTGACCCTCCCCATGCATCGCAGATGCAAGAAGTGCGCAACTGGCTTCAAAAACACATGGCGCCAACGCTTGCACAGTTACCGACGAGCTCTTTTGAGGTTATCGCAGTAGCAGGAACTGCCACCTCTGCTATAACCATTCGTGATAAGATAGCCAGCTATGATAGGAACCTGGTTCACGGAAAGCAGCTGAGCGCCCTAGAGCTTAATGACCTCATATCGATGCTGGCAGCAATGAGCCTTGAACAGCGCATGCAAGTAACTGGGCTGCACCCCGGCAGAGCACCGGTTATTGTTGGCGGACTCATCATCTTAGACACTTTGATTAGAGCGGTCGGTAAAGAAACACTGATGGTGAGCGATACCGATATTCTTCAAGGTATCCTACTTCAAAAGGCAGCAATCTGCTAAAATACTCATTCGTTATGCCACTGGAGCAGTTTCATGGCATTTCAGAAGTTGTAGTGCGCCGTTAGCTCAGTTGGTAGAGCAGAGGACTTTTAATCCTAAAGTCGCGGGTTCGATTCCCTCACGGCGTACCAGACACCCTCTTAGAAACGGGAGCGTGGCGGAATTGGCATACGCAGTGGACTTAAAATCCACCGCCGCGAGGCTTGCGGGTTCGAGTCCCGCCGCTCCTACCAGCATCCATAGCAAAGTCCACAGGGTTTTGCTATGGATGCTCACTGCCGACGGAGCTCAAGCCCGAGATTCTTCAATGACTGGCAGTATCCAGATAAATATATCACTATAAACCGTGCGACAGTATATTGTCAGTTCTTTTACAAGAGAGATCAGTATTGGTTACCAGTGCTATCATTACTTTAATTATTAAGGAGGAAAGATGGCATCCAGGACAAAACGAGCAAAAGCAACTCAAAAAAGACCGCTTATACCATTCGTACTTCTTGTGTTTTTCATCAGCATACTCTTTGTATTGGGAGTTGGAGCAACCAGTGCCGTTGCGGTGGTTGATAAATGGCTGGAAGATGTTCCACCCATATCCGACTTCGAAGAGTTTAATGTGGCAGAAAAGACCAAGGTGTATGCGAGCGACCGCGTAACTCTCATTGCTTCCTTTTTTATGGAGGATCGCGAGCCTGTAGAGGCGCATCAGGTTTCCCAACACGTCTTTGACGCAACCATTGCAGTAGAAGATGAACGTTACTGGCAACACAAGGGTGTTGATTATTATGGTATTGCCCGTGCAGCGGTCAATGACATCATGGGTGGCAGTACACAGGGTGCTTCTACCATCACGCAGCAGCTTGTTCGCCAGACGGTTCTCAGGGCAGAAGCAAACGACATTACCTTAGAGCGTAAGGTGCGCGAGATATTCCTCGCTTTAGAGCTGGAGAAGGCTTATAGCAAAGAGGCTGTCTTGATGATGTATCTCAACACCATCAACTACGGCGACGGTGCCTACGGCATTCAGTCTGCTGCCCTGCACTATTTTTCCAAGAACGCTTCTGAGCTTGATTTGGCCGAGGCAGCATTATTAGCAGGAATCCCCCAACAACCTACCTACAATAATCCTGTGTATTACCCGCAAAATGCCATTGACAGGCGTAATGCAGTGCTTGATCGTATGCTTTTTAATAATTACATCAGCAAAGAAGAGTGCGATGCTGCCAAAGAAACACCTTTGGAGCTTACTATCAACGAAAAGCCCGATGATGGCATATATCTCGTACCCTTCTTCAGCTCCTATGTGCGCAACGTCTTGGAACAGCAATACTCAACGGCAACCGTTTTTAGAAGCGGTTTAACCGTATACACCACCATCAACTTGGAGCTTCAAGCATTGGCTGAGCAGATTTGTGCAGAGCGTGAAGCTGGGGTTGACCCTGATATTGAGCTGGGTCTCACCTCGGTTGATCCTCGTAATGGGCATATACTGGCCATGCGAGGGGGCAAGGATTTTTATACCGATCAATGGTCGTCTTCTACTGACATGAAACGCCAGCCTGGATCGTCCTTTAAGACCTTTGGCATGGTTGCTGCTCTCGAGCAGGGCTATGCACCCGGTACGCCGGTTTCTGGCTCAGCAACCATAGAATATGAGGGGTGGAGGGTCGCCAACTATGGCAACGCAAATCTCGGCAACCTCACCCTCGCTTCTGCCACCTGGCAGTCATCCAATACCGCCTTTGTAAGAGTGGTAAGGGCAGTAGGGCCCAGTGCGGTCATTGACGTAGCACGCCGCTGTGGCATTAAGAGCGACCTGGCACCGGTAAACTCCGTGATCCTAGGATCGCTTGGTGTCAACACTCTTGAGATGGCCTCTGCTTATGGAACCATTGGTAATAATGGTGTGTATGTTGAACCCACAGCCATCACCCAAATTCTCGACAGCAGTGGAGAAGTAATCTATGAACACCAGCCAGAGGGAGAGCAGGCTCTCTCTCCAGAAGTTGCCTGTGCAGCCACCGGCATCCTCAAAGGCGTTATCACCTCCGGTACTGCTCATAGAGCTGCGCTCTATGGTCACGAAGCTGCAGGTAAAACGGGCATATCTGAGGACTACAGAGATGCCTGGTTTGTAGGCTTTACCCCTCAGCTTGCAACTGCCATGTGGTTGGCGTGTAGAGTGGAGCGTAATACCGGATACACCGCCGAAGACTGGGTCTGCCCCTTCTGGGGTATGTACATGAACGCTGCGCTTGCAGACGAAGAGTATCTGCCCTTCCCAACGGCCAACGCCCCGGCATACAAGTCCGATGCCAGCTTCTCTACTCAAGCAGAGAGAGACGCGGCAGCTGCCGCTGAAGCCAAAAGATTAAAGGAGGAAGAGGCACAAGCAGAAGCCGAGAAGAAAAAGAAGGAAGAAAGTGTACCTACGCCCGACACCAATTCTCAACCAGACCAGCCCAAACCACCTGATCCGCCACCCCCTCCTGCCAATGACAATAAGGATCAGTCTGCAAGTGGAGGCGATAGTTCGGGCGACGAAAAGCCCTAGGCATTAGCTGTTGCTCCCTAAAAGCTTTCTTCGATAGTCGAGGTCGCTTTGTAAAATATCATTGAGCCCGAGTTCTGGCTGCCAACCCAGCTGTTCTCGGGCCTTTGTTATGTTTGCGTAGAGCTTTGCCGGATCGCCTGGGCGTCTGGGAACAAACTCATAGGCAAGTGGCAGGAGCTTGCTGGCAGCGTCCACCACCTCTTTAACGCTGTAGCCCTCGCCAGAGCCCAGGTTGACAAGCAGGGATGAGTTTTGTTTGCAGAGGTATTCTGCACCCTTAACATGAGCCTTTGCTAGATCAGTAACATGAATATAGTCTCGTACACAGGTGCCATCGAAGGTGTCGTAGTCGCTTCCAAAGATAGAGAGCTTTTCGATTTGCCCTAGAGCAGCCTGCATGATGAGAGGAACCAAATGGGTAAGCTGATCCTTATTGAGTCCAATTTCGAGGGTAGAGTCGGCACCAGCCACATTGAAGTATCTAAAAATGCAGTAGTTGAGTCCGTGAGCCTCGCTTGCCCACTTGATCATACGTTCAGCAGCAAGTTTAGTTTCGCCGTAGGGGTTAATCGGGAGCGTGTAGTCATCTTCGAGGCATTCGCCCTTTTGTGGCTCGCCATAGACTGCGGCGGTAGAAGAAAATACGATGCTGGTAACCTCAGACTCCATAAGACCCAACAGCATTTGGCGCAGGCCTTCAACATTGTTGTGATAATACGCCAAGGGCATCGATACGCTCTCGGGCACTATGAGCTTGGCAGCAAAATGCATGGCCACATCCACAGCGCCCTCGGCGCTCTCAGTCTGCAAGACCTGTACAATACGATCCTTGTCGAGGATGTCGCCCTCATAAAACCGTGCGCCAGGATGCACAGCATCGCGGCAGCCAGTTGACAAATTGTCATAGACAACCACCTCATGACCAGCGCGTATTAACTCATACACCGTATGTGAACCAATATAACCTGCGCCCCCCGCAACAAACACTTTCATAGCGCTTCTACCTCTCTTTAACGTAATACCTGCCTATCATATCCTATAATGCTGTATCAACGTCAGAGCACCAGAGGAGGAATTCTTGGAAATCAAACAACAGCTCAAGGTATTTCAAAGCGGTGATGCAAACATCGTACCCCTAGCAGCGCTCAAGGAAAAATTGCAATCAGGAAGACCCTTGCGCATCAAGCTGGGTGTTGATCCAACGGCACCCGACCTGCACCTTGGTCATGCAGTTCCCTTGCGCAAGCTGCGTCAACTACAAAATATCGGTCATCAAGTGGTCTTGATTATAGGCAACGGCACAGCATTAATAGGCGATCCTTCGGGTAGAAACTCCACCAGGCCACCGCTTACGGCAGATGAAATTGCCAGCAATGCCGAGACGTACGTAAACCAAGCCTTCAAGATATTGGACAAGGATAAGACCGAGCTTGTTTGGAACGGCAACTGGCTTACCCCGCTTACCTTGGCAGAGATACTACGCCTGGCTTCTCAGTTTACGGTAGCCCGGATCCTGGAGCGTGATGACTTTTCCAAACGCTACAAGCAGGAGCAGCCAATTTCTTTGCATGAATTTCTCTATCCACTTATGCAAGCCTATGACAGCGTTGAAATTAAAGCCGACATGGAAATAGGAGGCACCGACCAACTTTTCAACCTGCTCGCAGGTAGAGAGTTGATGGAAAAGCTGGGAATGGAGCCCCAGGTATGTCTGACCCTGCCCTTGCTGGAGGGAACCGACGGTGTGCAAAAGATGTCAAAGTCCTATGGCAACTATATAGGCATCACTGACGAACCAGCAAACATGTTTGGCAAGGTCATGAGCATTCCTGATGAGTTGATGGGGCGTTACTACCATCTTACCTCCTCATTTGAGCTCGAAACTGTCGAGAGTATTCTTGCAGAGCTTGCCAGCGGCGCGTTGCACCCCAATCATGCCAAGCGACAATTGGCAGCCAACATCGTGTCTGAGTACTGGGGGCAAGAAGCTGCCGTAGAGGCAGAAGAAGCTTTTGACAAGGTGTTTAGAGATCATGGGCTGCCCGACGACATTCCTCTCTTTGAAGGCACTCTGACCATTGACGACAAGGGCGAGGTGCATCTACCTCAGGTTCTTGTGCAAGCAGGTCTGGCCAGCTCCAGCAGCGAAGCACGACGCTTGATCGACAACGGTGGCGTTAAAATCAATGGCGTACAACAAGCTGCCAAAGAATACAATACGAGCGTAGAGCCACTTAAGGGCGCAGTATTGCAAGTTGGCAAACGCAAGTATGTAAGAATTGAGAATAATCAATAATGAATTGCCCCTCTATCACCCTGCATGATCGGCGCAGCCAAACTACCCCTATCACCCTGCACTCTCGGAGTAACCAAACTCCCCCTGTCGTCCTGCGCGTTCAGCGCAGCCAAACTCCCCCTGTCGTCCTGCGCGTTCGGCGCAGCCAAACTCCCCCTGTCGTCCTGCGCGTTCGGCGCAGCCGAATGTTGCAGGACCTACTCTAAGGAATTGATAACTCGTGAGCATACTATTTCATAACGTGGATTATCTTGCCAAGGATTACACGGTCAAGCGAGGTTTTGTCCTCACCGAGGGCGCATCGATCAAGTACGCTGGGCCTGATGACCCCCGTAAGAACCTTGACTTTGAGGTTGGCGGCACCAGGGAATTATCCGGCACTGGCAAACTCTTGGTCCCAGGCTTTTACAATATTCACACACACATACCCATGACCCTGCTCAGAGGCTACGCTGAAGGCCTGCCGCTCGACGAGTGGCTTCACACCAAGGTATTTCCTTTTGAGGCTCTTATAAGCCCGCAGATGGCACTTCCTGCGTCCGAGTTGGCCATAGCCGAGATGCTGCGCTTTGGCACTATTGGTTTTAGTGACATGTACAGCTTTACCCATGAGCGCGCCGAGGCAGTAAGAACGAGCGGAATCAAGGCTAATCTGAGCACGGGCCCTATAGTTTTTGATTCCGAGCAACGCTACGAAGACATGCTCTGTAAACAAGAGATCGAAGAGCTGGTTAAGAGTTATCACAACACCTGCAATGGCAAGCTCAAAATAGACATCTTCGTGCACTCAGAGTACCTCTCAAATCCACAGGTGGCACAGGCAGTGGGAGCGCACGCAAAAGAGTTGGGGGTTAATACCCATATTCACCTGAGCGAAACCAAAAAAGAGCATGAGCAGGCAAAAGAACGCAGAGCTGGCCTTACTCCAACACAGTACTTTGACTCGCTTGACTTCTTCTGTCAGCCTTGCACGGCGGCGCACTGTGTGTGGACTGAGCCTGCTGATTGGCTCATTCTTGCCAGTAGGGGAGTGACGGTTGCGCACAACCCCTGTTCCAATGCCAAGCTTGGGTCAGGCATTGCACCTTTGGCTGGCATGATGGACGCAGGAGTCAACGTTGGCATAGGTACCGATGGCGTAGCCTCCAATAACAATCACGATCTACTCAAGGAGCTCTATACTGCCTCAATCCTTTCTAAAGCACGAGAGCTTGATGCCAGTTGTTTCAGCGTAGAGCAGGCTCTGGCAATGGCAACCGTAAACGGCGCGCTCAGCCAAGGCAGAACCAATGCAGGCATTATTGCCAGCGGAGCTCCAGCAGACTTGGTGCTTATAGACATGCAAACACCTTGGATGCAGCCGGTTCATGACCCGCTCAACAACCTCCTGTTTTCGGCACAAGGCAGTGACGTCTGCCTCACTATGGTGGACGGAAAGCTGCTCTATTACAACGGTGAGTGGTTGACTATTGACGTTGAACGCGCCGCAGCAGACACCTCTCAAGCCGCACGGAGCATTGTTGCAAGTCTGTAGTCCTTTTTGTCTGACTTTTGCTATAGAATGTCGCCTAATCATTTGGCTTTTTGGCTATGCGTTTTTTGTACCCCATAAACGCTCATCCAATCAGCCTATCCCTGTAGTATAGGCACCTCAGAAGTAGGGAGGAGTGTTATGAGTGATCTCACCGAGATCCGCTGGCATGCTCGAGCCGGGCAAGGCGCTATAACGGCTTCAAAATTGCTAGCAGAAACAGCATTATTCAATGGAAAGTATATTCAGGCGATGCCTGAATACGGGCCCGAACGCACCGGAGCGCCGCTTAAGGCGTATACGCGCATCAGTGATGCGCCTATCGAGGTGCACAACAACATCGTTACACCGTCGATTGTAGTAGTACTTGACGAGACGCTGCTGCCTATCGTCAACGTAGCGGAGGGATTAGACGACAACGGTCTTATCCTCATCAACACCACTAAGGATGTTGATGGTATCCGTAAAGAGTTGAGTCTTCCCGCAAGTGTAAATGTAGCCGTTGTAGATGCTTCTGGTATTGCCGTTGACACACTCGGTCGCGACATGCCCAACACACCTGTTGTTGGAGCGCTGGCGCATGTCTCCAAGGTTGCAACGGTGGATGCCCTTAAAGAGATTCTTGTCCTTGAATTTGGCAAGAAGTTTACTCAGGACATCATTGATGCAAATCTGACTTCGGTTGATCGAGCCGCCCAGGAGGTGGTATGCCAATGACCCAAAAGACCAGAACATATAAAGACGTTTCTAACTTCGACAACTGGACCAGCAAGGACTTTGCTCCCGGTGCAGTCATTGTTGACCCCGGTAACTCTGCGCTCTATATTACCGGTGGTTGGAGAAGCAATCGCCCCATATGGACCAAAGAAAACTGCAACGACTGCATGCTTTGTTGGGTATACTGCCCTGATTCTTCTATTCTCGTAGAGGATCAAAAGATGATAGGCATTGACCTTGACCACTGCAAGGGCTGCGGTGTCTGTGCGGTTGAGTGCCGCTTTGAGGCACTCGAAATGATTTCTGAGCCCGAGGCGCTCAAGGCCGAAGGAGGCAACTAATGGCTAATGTAACCGTATTAGGAGCCACCGGCAACCAGATGGTGGCCGAGGCCTTTCGCCAGGCGGCGGTAGATGTATTGCCAGCCTACCCCATTACCCCCCAAACAACCATGGTAGAGGGCTACTCAAAGTTTGTGGCCGATGGGCGCGTTCATACTGAGTACGTTGCAGTAGAAAGCGAGCATTCTGCCATGAGCGCCTCAATTGGCGCCTCTGCTGCTGGTGCACGCGTAGCTACGGCTACAGCTGCCCAAGGGCTTGTCCACATGTATGAGCAGCTCTACATTGCCTCTGGCATGCGCTTGCCTATCGTCATGGCCAACGCAAACCGTGCGCTCTCTGCACCGATCAACATTCATGGCGATCACTCAGATGTTATGAGCGCTCGAGACAGCGGATGGATCATCCTCTTTGCCGAAACTGCACAAGAGGCCTATGACAACACCCTCATTGCTTTTCGCGTTGCTGAGCATGCCGACGTCTTGCTACCTGTGATGAGCACATTGGATGGTTTCATTACCACACATGCCATGGAGCGCTGCGAGCTCATGGATGACGAGACAGTCACCTCCTATGTGGGCACAAGAACTCCGGTCAATCCCCTCATAAATGGCGCATCGGCCTCTTCGCATGGTATGTTTGCTTCATTGGGTGGAACCTACTTTGAGGTCAAGAAGGCACAACGTGCAGCCATCGATGCATCCTTCCCCTATATCCAAGAGGCGGGAGACGCCTGGGAGAATATCTCGGGACGCAAGTTCGAGTTCATCGAGACGCATCAATGCGATGATGCCGACTTCATCATGGTGGTGCTCGGTTCTTCTGCCGGCAACTCCCGAGTGGTAGCCGACGAGTTGCGTGCGCAGGGCATTAAAGCTGGTGTGTTGCGTATTCGCCTGTATCGCCCCTTCCCCTTCAAAGAAGTGGCAGAGGTACTAAAGGGCGCCAAGTCCATTGCCATCCTTGACAGGAGCGATGCCTTTGGTGCTGAGTACGGCCCGGTTGGTCTTGATGTACGTTCTGCGCTCTATAACGAGGGTATTGTTATCCCCACGCGCAACTATATCTACGGACTCGGCGGAGCCGATGTTACATTGGACGCTTTACGTCAAGCCTTTGCAGAAATACAGCAACTTGCTGATGGCAAGCTTGATCAGAGCCTTAGCTATCTGGGAACGAGGTAGAACATGGCTGTTAACATTAAAAAACTCTCTGAGACTCCTGAACGCCTGGTAGGCGGTCATCGCCTCTGCGGAGGATGCGGAGCCTCCATCGCCGTACGTCAAATCATGCTGGGCGCCGGCCCAGATACTGAGGTAGTCGTCTGTGGTGTAACGGGCTGTCTTGAAGTTTCAACCACTGCGCTCCCGTACACCTCCTGGGAGACCTCCTATATCCACAACGCCTTTGAAAATGGTGCTGCCACTATCAGTGGTGTCGAAGCAGCCTTCAAGGCGCTCAAGGCCACTGGGCAAATCAACAAAGACAAAGAGATGAAATTTATTGTCTTTGCTGGAGATGGTGGAACCTATGACATTGGCCTGCAATCGCTTAGCGGCGCTCTTGAGCGTGGACATGACTTTGTCTATGTATGCTACGACAACGGTGCCTATATGAACACTGGTATCCAACGCTCGTCGGCAACCCCTCTGCACTCCTGGGCTACGACCTCCGAGATTGGTGCTGCCATTCCAGGTAAGCCGCAGCGTCGTAAAGATCTTACTTCCATCGTAGCTGCGCATCATGTACCCTATGTTGCCCAAGCTTCGGTAGGAAATTGGAAGGATTTGGTAGAGAAGGCACAAAAAGCCTTTGACACTCCAGGGCCTGCCTTCCTCAACGTCTTTGCACCCTGCCCTCGTGGCTGGCGTCATGGCGGCGATGCAACCATTACGATTTCAAAGCTGGCCTTCCGCACCAAGTTCTGGCCACTCTTTGAAGTCGAAAACGATGTGTGGACCATGAAAGAGGTTCGCGAGAAGGATTTATTACCTGTTGAGGAATTCCTTAAGACACAGGGTCGCTTCTCTCATGTCTTTAAGCCGGGCAACGAGCATCTCATCGAGCAGATGCAAGCCGAGGTAGATGAGCAATACGCTCACGTCCTTAAGATGTGCAAGGCAAGCGTTTTATAGCCTGCAAATCAAGCACACTGTAAAAACTGCGCGTCTGGAATCCCAGGCGCGCAGTTTTGGTTAGTGCCAGCGGAAGCGTCTGGTTGTGTAAGAACACTTGTGCGATGTGCGGACAACAGGGTACTGGAGTTTTACACTGACGCCCCTTGATACCAATCCAGGCGCTAGCTTCTTACGCTCAGACCTGCTTTGAGCATCTCAGGGTGTAATTTCCAAAGAAGGGTCATCTCAGCTGCCATACCAAAGCCGCATTCTTCGCAAAGACCCACAGCTGATCCAGGGCATTCCTCCAGGCGAGTTTCGTCCATAAGGATAAAATTTGATATCCAGCACTGACGCTTGTGTGCAAACTTGCTGGGTTCACGCAAGAGCTTCAGCCCAGCGTATGAATTCATGAAATCATGGCCGCCTTTTTTAAGGGCAAGCGCCTTATCGATAATCTGATTACGTATTTCGGGGCTGACACAGAGATCTCTTCTTTCGTAGGGCATGAAGAACGAAAAGGATAAGCGTCTCATATGGGGGCTATCCTTGACCATGTAGGCAACTGCCTCAAAGTCTTCGTAGTTATTGGCAGTGATGGTCATATTAACGTTAAGGTTTGGGTGCCCACATTCAGCTATATTTTTCATGGCTTTTTCGAAGCTGCCGGGCGCTCTTTGTTCGTCATGCTTTTCTTGCATACCATCTATGCTCACCCAAATCATATCGCTCTTTGCGGTAATAGGCAGGGCTGCATTGGTGGTAACTGTAGATTGGTGATATCCAATCTGTTTGGCCAAATCAATGAGGGAGTTAAGATCCTTGTTTCCATCATGCCACAGATGGGGTTCGCCGCCTTCAAAGTCTACAATGCGGCTGCCAAGTTGATAGCAATACTCGAGGTCATCTTTGACTTGTTCGTAGGTTTTAGTTGTGCAGTCAGTACCGTTCTTGGCAATATTACAGTGGGCACAGTTCAAGTTGCATTGGTCGGTTATAAATACAACGCTTTGCAAAGGTTTGCGCTTTCCTAAGAACTTACAAGAAAAGAACCAGGTAGCGTAGTAAAAAAGCTCGCCCATGACTAACTCCTAACCAAGATAGAGATTAAAACCAAGTAGATTGGTGATGGCCACTATCAGCACAAATTGTATAAGCAGATTACGCGCAAGCGCCCAGCGAAGCATGAACCACTCTATACCAGCCTTCTTGTAGGCGCCCCACTGCTTAAAGTTGCCCATCCACCATTGGGGTGTTTCTTCCTGCTCAGGCTTTACAATATAGAGTCTCACCAAGCGCAAGAAGCCAACGGCAACAGGCACCGTGATGAGTACCGCAAAAGTGGTGAGCGGCAAATGACCCAATAAAACGCCTGTGATGATGCAGCCGTAAGACAAGGTGATGAGCGCCACATCCACCCAAAAACCAGCCATCTTTGAGCCCAGCAGCACCACAAAGGTCGTGCGATTGGCTGCTTTGTCGCTTTCATAGTCCATGATGGCATGCGTGTTAACGATATTCATGGTGAGAAGACCACAGGGTATGGAGGCCCATATTACACTCGGATGAATCTGTGCAGTGCAAAGATAAAAAGCAGGAATGGCAATAAGAGCACCGAACACTATGCCAATGACCAGTTCGCCAAAACCATGATAGCTGAGGCGCAGCGGCGGGCCAGCATACATGACTCCAAGGATAAGACCAAGCCCGGCAAAGAGAGCAACGTAGCGCCAGTCATAACCCAAAAATAAAAAACCTAAGACAAAGATAATCGCTCCACACAAGAGGGCAATGGATATAAAGGTCCATCCAGCTCTACGTGTTTCATCCGCAGTGGCCTCACCAGAGGTGATGTAGGCGCACTTGAGGAGTCGTGCCCTAAAGCCGCCGTCGATTAAGGCCTCCCGCTCGGCTACGGCTCCCTTGGTATAGTCAAAATAATCATCGAGCAGATTAATTCCTGTGTGTGCCGTGCCTACGCCTATCACACCAAGCAGACCTAAGGCGAGCCCAAGAAGGTGAAACTCGATTTCGGGATGGTAAATCCACGCTGCCACTGCAAAGAGGACTCCGAGAATATAGGGGGTAATTGACTGACCCAGTGCGGGGTTTCGCGACGCTTTAAACCAGAACTTCAGACCTTGCTTTGGCATGACACCTCAAATCTAGACAAAATTGCATATTAAGGAATATCAATTATACCCAACCCTTAAACAATAGCGCCAAACACCAGGGCAGTGACATAATCACCTCCGTGAAGGACACAAGAAGAATGGTAAACAGGTATTATGGAACTGTCCGTAAAGGGCAGTTAGATTTATAAGAGCGGTTTTACTGACGATCAGATGAGATTACTATGCAACAAGAACATGAAGCCCACTCAGAGCTAGCCATTCATGATTTGCAAAGGCGCTTGGTCATATTGGGCTATCGTCTTGATAACGAAATAGACAACGGCCAATTTGGTCAAAGAACTGCTGCTGCAGTGAGTTCGTTTAAGGAATCAACTGGCCTTGGACGCGATGACACCTTAGACCAAGCTACTTGGACAGCTCTCAAAGATGCCAGCATGCAAATGGGTGACAGGCACCTGTATCTGCGCATACCCCATTTTAGAGGGCGCGATGTTGCAGGGCTTCAAGGAGCACTCTCATCTATGGGTTTTGACTGCGCTGTTGATGCCAGCTTTGGGCCGGAGACTGAGCAGGCGCTTCGAGTATTTCAAAATGACATGGGCCTTAGACCAACAGGCATTCTCGACAGTGAAAACCTGGCGGCTTTGCAACGCCTGAAGCATATATGGGAGGGCAAGCGAGGCTTTCCGCTGGGCGTGCGCATTCCAGCAGTTGCGCGCTCGCAAAAGACTCTGGAAGCTACTTCTCTTTGTGTATATGGCACGGATGAACCTACCCGAGTCATAGCTAACCGAGTTGCCAACCTTGCGCGCGCTACCACTATAGAGTCCCGTTTCGAGAGTGCAACGGCACTTGGTGGGGAGCCAAAAAAAGACATGCTCTTGGTAGGACTGGCGCTCATGCAAAAAGCAGGGAGAGCGCACCTAAAACAAGCCCACAACAGCCCCGAGAGCCCCTCTGTAGTTCTCTCTAACCGTGTTTGTGCGCTATCCGAACTCAGGACTGCTATTCAGCAGGCAAGAAATCAAGAGAATCGCCTGACGCTCTATATCGATTTGCAGCTGGTCAAAAGAAATGATCGCGCTATGCAAAGTCAAGAAATGGCCATTTGCGTACTCGATGCACTGTGCGAGGGGCTGGAATCGTAGATCGTTGTCAATTGTTAGCACTTCAATGTGGTAATACTGCCCTGAGTGTATAGTCAAGGGACTCACCTAAGGAGAGATCGTTTAACATGGCAGTCGCCAAGATGCTTCCAATGAAGAACAAGCCAAGGCCTATGATGACAAGTCCGAGCACCCTCACAAGACCTCTCAAGAGCAGGGGCAGGCGTTTAAGCAATGAGCCTTTTGATTGTGGAAACTCGTGGTATAGGTGAACCTGCTTTCCCGAAGGCATGGTGTACACGTGGCCATAAGAACTCTGAAGCTGAAGTTGAACTGAGGAAGAGTCGATGTTTGCAGACGTAATATCGGATATCTCTGTACGAGAAACTTCCACTGGTTGTCCATGGAATGTAGAAGCGGCAGAATCTACGCCTGCACCTTGCTCCAGGCGTTTTTGTAGGTCTGAATTGGCAGAGTCCAGTTCGAGTAAATCGCAAATCCTCGCTGCTAACTCCTGCTCAAGTCGAGCCTTTGCGTCTATTGCATCTTGCAGCTGCATATCTTTGCGAAGGGTCTCTGCGCTCACTACCTCCAAGTCATCCATTACTTCGTTTCTGCTAACTCTCTCAATGGATATCTGTTCGCGTAGACTCTCGAGTTGAGCTATTAATACCTTGTTGCTATTTCGTTGTGAGTCAAGATCAGCAACGAGTTCGCGCAAAAGCCCATCACGATTGTCGATAATAGATCTGGTCTCGATGAGTTGTCGTTGTAACTCCGCAAAGGGCTCTTGACCAGCGCTTTGTGCCAGGCTTGCGTGCTCTGGGTCTACATCAAGGTAGGCAAGGGCAGTAGCCAGGTCATCCGCCTTGCCAAGCTCAGCGCCCAGCGCCACACTCCTCTTGCTGTTGAAGAGTATGATATTGCCCACCTGGTATCTCTTGTAGCCAGTGTCGTCCCACAAAAGATCGGTGTCCGTGAGCTCATAGAGATAGCACCCGTTATATTTACCCTTGTAAAGCACAGATACAGCGTCTTTCAAAGAAGTCCGGAGCGAGAGTAGTTGCTACTTCTCAAGATACTCATCCAATGCGGTGCGAAGTATCTCCGACTGACTGGAAGGCTCTATACCTTTGATTTTATTTTCTGCAGTAAGCTTAATTAACCGTGCATACTGGTCCTTGTAAATATAGAAGCCCTTAAACACCGTATCTCGTGGAGGAATCTTTCGATGTAGAGCTTTTTGCAGCTCAGCACGTCTTGTCACAGCCATGATACCCTCTTTTCAAAATTGATAACAATAATATATTGACATTGTATTACTAGGCTTGTATGCTAGCACATCTACGCTTGTAAGTAAAGACATAATATACAAAGAGAAGCACAGGTGCCTCATGAATACCTCACATTCAGCAGAATCACTTTTTATGGATCTCAAGAAGCTCGAAAATCGAGCCAGGGAATCAATATATACCCGATTGCACCAGAGCAATACTTCTCCTTGTTTCGTTCTTGCGCCAAGAAAGTGCGGGTTAGACGAGTTAATCATTGAGTACCAAACTGCGCTTCCAGATAAACTGTCGGTAACAAACTTTGAGTTGGCCAGCTGTTCATCTGGCTCTCTTGCACAATGGGCCTTGGACTCACATTCTACACTGCTTAAGCCTGCTAAAACACAGGGAGCCTGCCTTGAAGAGGGGGATGCGCCTCACAGGCTTGCGTTTATTACCTTTGTTCCCTGGCTTGATGATGATGCAGCCAAGCGGTTGTCAAATGAGATTGACGATTTGCTGGTCAAAGGATTTCGCGTGGTTGTCCTTTGCCCTGTGCAAAACGACCGTTATACAGATTTGCAAAGCGACAGAGCAGTCATACTGGCATCTGAGCTCAAAGACGCAGGATACTTTGCTCCAGCACTCCATGGGGAATGCCTGCGACAGTTCAGCTGTGAGTATTTACCAGTGCAGATACGCTTGGCTGCCATCCTTTGCACAGTGCTTGGACAGACCACCCTTGATGAGCTGGTTCAGCTTGGCTACACCTTGTCACACGACGTTCCAAAACTTTTGGAGCAACTTCATCCGCTGTTTGAGCGTACGTCTTGCAACAAGGGCATAAAGTGCCAGCAGCTCTTGCCCCAGCACTTTGAGCAAGAGCTTATTCGTGTCATCGGTGAGTATCTAGAAGAAACGCGTCAACCCTTCAGCGCAACCAGTGTAGCCAGCAGGATTGCCAAACTTTCTGTTGCTCTGCTTGAAAAGGGCAATCTTGAATCTTCGCACCAGCTTTTAGAGTTTGCAGAAACACTCATAAAAACAGAGGCTTACTGGAGCGATACGCACAATAATACCTACTCTGCTATAGAAACATCCGCAGGGCGCGCTGCAGGCAGGCTAATCAACGCTTGCACCTCGCAGCAGACAGTACAAGGAAGTGTTGACCTACCCTTACTCAAGGTGCAGCTCTTTGGCAGAATGGAAATTAGAATTGGCAATGATTTGGTCCAAGACAAGTTTCTTGCACGAACAAAGCTCAAGCGTTTCTTGGCCTTTATGGTGCTCAATCAACATCGGGTTGTCTCACGTGACACTCTCATTGAGTATCTTTGGCCTTCCCTGGACTTTGAGCGTGCGCAAAAGAATCTCTACACCAACTGGTGCCTTCTTTCAAAAGGACTGGGGGCTGATAAAGTGCGTGATTGCCCCTATCTCATGCGCAGCGGAGAGGTGTATCAGTTAAGATCCGAGTTGGTACTTTCAGATACCGAACAATTTGAATCTCTGGCGCGTGCACTGCTCTTTGAGCAAAATGATTTGGCAGGACAAACGAGGAGTATTCTTGAGTTAGAAGCGCTCTACAGGGATTCGCTGGTAGGAGATATTCCAGCAGATAACTTCCTAAGCGCTAAAATGGCCTCTTTCAGGGGGATGATGGTGGATACATTGTTGCTGGTTGCAAGACATTTACGAAGTGAAGGAGAGTTCGAAAGGGCGCTGTTTTGCATCCGCTCGGCGTATGAACTGGATGAAACGCGCGAGGATGTGTATCGTGATCTCATGAACACGCAATATGAAGCTGGTCAGCGTACTTCAGCTATGCAAACCTACTTTACGTGCAAGCAATACCTTGCAGACGAACTAGGCATCTTGCCCTCTAAAAGAACAACGGCGCTCTATCAAGAGCTCTTGCTTGACTCCTCTCGATAGGTATATGACTTGAGAATAAGGTACAATCAAATGCTGTGCGCACGAAGGAGCAATTGCGCACGTTGATGTATGGATGACTCTGCTGGCGCTGGCAGCAAGCTTGAGCAAAAGCTTGGTTTCAGGCAGCAGGAAGATAGATTGAGGATTATTCATGGCAGGATTCTTATCCAAGATACTTCGCAGTGGCGAAGACAGACAACTAAAAAACTACACAGAGCTTACGACACGCATCGGTGAGTTGGAGCCAGAGGCTCAAAAGCTCAGCGACTCAGAATTAGCTGAGCGCACCCTTGTCTATAAAGAGCGCTGCAACAATGGGGAAGAGCTCAATAGCTTGCTGCCTGAGGCTTTTGCCACGGTAAGGGAGGCTGGGGTCAGAGCTCTGGGCATGAGGCACTTTGATGTTCAACTCATTGGTGGCATGACGCTTAACGCTGGGCAAATCGCAGAGATGAAAACAGGTGAAGGTAAGACCCTCGTATCAACTCTGGCTGGCTACCTCAATGCGCTGAGCGGCAAGGGTGTGCACATCGTAACCGTTAATGACTATCTCGCAAAGCGCGATAGCGAATGGATGGGGCGCATCTACCGTTTTTTGGGAATGGAAGTAGGTCTGCTGCAAAATGGCATGAAACTTGAGGCCAAGAAGCCTGCCTATGCTGCAGATGTAACTTATGGCACCAATGCCGAGTTTGGCTTTGACTACCTGCGCGACAACATGGTACTGCGAGCTGATGACAGAGTGCAGCGTGGACATATGTTTTCTATTGTGGATGAGGTTGACTCCATTCTTATAGATGAGGCGCGTACCCCTTTAATCATCAGTGGAGCCGGCAGCAGGGCGGCAGAAACCTATGGTCAGTTTGCACGAGCTGCAGCCAATCTGCGCGAGGGAATGGATTTTCAAAAGGATGAGGCCAAGCGCACTATCTACGCTACGGAGACCGGCTTACATAAGATGGAGACCCTGCTTTCAATCCCCGATCTTTTTGGAGATCCTAGCGGTATGCTGGTCAATCACTTGCAACAAGCGCTCAAAGCCGAGTTTCTCTTTAAGAAGGACGTAGACTATGTGGTCATCGACGGAGAAGTAAAGATCGTAGATGAGTTTACAGGGCGCATCATGGAGGGACGACGCTATAGCGAGGGCCTGCACCAGGCTCTTGAAGCCAAGGAAAGAGTATTGGTCAAAGAGGAGAATCAAACGCTTGCAACCATAACCCTTCAAAACTACTTTCGCTTATACGAGAAGCTTTCGGGCATGACCGGTACCGCCATGACAGAAGACTCAGAGTTCAGGCAGATCTACAAGCTGACAGTACTTGCCATTCCGCCCAACAGAGAGGTTGTGCGTGATGATAGGGTAGATTTGGTCTATCGCACCCTCAAGGCAAAATTCAAAGCGGTGGCAGACGACATTATTGAGCGACACCAAAACGGTCAGCCGTGTTTGGTGGGCACAGTTTCCATTGAGAATTCCGAGCTGCTTTCTGGCATGCTAAACAAGCGGGGTATTCCCCATGAAATCCTAAACGCAAAGCATCATGAGCGTGAGGCTCATATCGTTGCACAGGCAGGGCGCATGGGCGCCGTTACCATTGCCACTAATATGGCTGGTCGTGGTACTGATATCTTGCTGGGAGGCAATCCGGATTTTTTGGCCGAGGAGTTATTGGTAAACGAGGGTTTAAATCCTGAGGAAGCTTCCGAGAAGGATCTTGAAAGAATAGCTAAAAAAGCCTCGATTATTACCAAGGAAGAACATAACGCCGTGGTAGCCGCCGGAGGCTTGGCGGTCATTGGTACCGAGCGTCACGAATCAAGGCGTATCGACAATCAGCTTCGTGGTCGTGCCGGGCGTCAGGGAGATCCTGGGGTCTCTCTGTTTTATCTTTCCTTGGAAGATGATCTTATGAGGCTCTTTGGCGGCAATCGTATGGATCGTATAGCCAATGTCATGGAGCGCACCGGCTTTGAAGAGGATATGCCTCTCGAAAGCGGAATGGTATCCAAAGGTATTGAAGGAGCTCAGCGCCAGGTTGAGTCTATGCACTTTGATTCTCGTAAGCATGTGCTCGAATATGACGATGTTTTGAATTTGCAACGCCAGGCAATTTACAAGGAACGCAATGCCATCTTGGACGGAAAGGACATTCATGACAGGGTGCTCACCATCATGAATGACACCTTGGACAAGAATCTCGCCGTTTATACTGAGGGCGTTATGGATGATTGGGACTGGGTCGGGCTTGATAAGTGGCTCGAAGAGCTCACTGGCGCCACCAACATGGACTCCAAGGCTCGCTTTGCCACCGATGATGATGAGGCAGCCTTTGGAGAACGTCTCTATGAATACCTTGAAACCACCTTTAAAGAAAAAGAAGAGGCAATAGGCGAGGAGCAAATGCGGCGCCTTGAAGCCCAGGTCATGCTTCGCATAATGGATACTCGCTGGATGACGCATATGCAAGAGATGGACTATCTCAGAGCGGGTATTGGCCTTCGTGCCTTTGGCCAACGCGACCCTCTCACCGAATACAAAACCGAGGCCTATGCTGCTTTTGCAGAGCTGAGAGATGTTATGTACGAGGATTACCTTCGCACATTACTACGCATTCAACTGGCATCAGTTGAGGAGCAACCTGATACCAATAGCCTACGGGGTGCAAGCTACTCCGGCCCATCGGGTGACATTCCCTCACTGAGTTCTGAGGTAAGGGCTGGCCTGCTTGCAGGGCAGCAACAGGCGGCAGGCATGAAGGAGGTGCCACGAAAAACCAGGACGGTGGTCAAAGATAAAGAAGATCCCTATGCTACGGCCGGAAGAAACGACCCTTGCCCTTGTGGTAGCGGTAAGAAATACAAAAAATGTCATGGTGCCACGGTGTGAGATGAATTATCTAACAGTATCCAAGATGAGCAAATAGATTAGCATGGCTGAGGATGGAAAAGTGCATCTGGAGGATTTAGAAAATCGCCTTAAGCAGGCAAAGTCCTACCTGCAACTGGACGCAAAGCGTCAAGAGCTCAAAAAGCTTGATGACGCTACTAACCAACCAGGTTTCTGGGACGACAGCAACAATGCTCAAAAGCTGAGTCAGCAGGCTTCGGCACTTCGCAACACTTTGGCGCAGTACGAAAGGGCAGTGACACTCCTTGCCGATGCACAAGCTGCTTATGAGCTCCAGATGGACGAGGATGCACTGCTGATAGCCTCAGAGCTTGATGCATTGCTCAACCAGGTAGAGCTTTCTACCTGGTTTAGCGGAGAGTACGATCATGGAGATGCCATTGTTTCCATTAATCCGGGGCAAGGCGGTTTGGAAGCGCAAGACTGGGCTGACATGCTCTTTAAGATGTATGTGCGCTATGCGCAGAACAAAAAGTATAAGGTTGAGGTACTGGACGCTCCAGCTGGAGAAGTCGTTGGCATTGACAGTGCCACCTTTATTGTTTCAGGAACTGATGCCTACGGCCTACTGAGGGCAGAAAGCGGAACACACCGCCTGGTGCGCATTTCTCCTACCGACGAAAAGAAGAGAAGGCATACGACTTTTGCAGGTGTTGAGGTGCTCCCCGTACTACCTGATGATATTGAGGTTCAGATTCTGGATTCAGAACTACGCATAGATGTGTTTAGGTCAAGCGGCCCCGGCGGACAAAGTGTCAATACGACTGACTCCGCAGTACGTATTACGCACCTTCCTACGGGTACTACCGTGAGCTGTCAAAACGAGAAGTCGCAGATACAAAATAGAGAAACTGCCATGAAGATTTTGCGCTCGCGTCTTTTTGAGATTGAGCGAGCCAAACGTGAAGCAGAAATTGCAGCGCTCAGAGGCGAGAAGACTGAGGCATCCTGGGGTAATCAAATACGCAACTACGTACTGTACCCTTATCAGCTTATCAAAGACGTGCGCACCGGTCACGAAACAGGCAACGTTGATGCTGTATTGGAAGAGGGCAAGCTCGACTCATTTATCATGGCATATCATAAATGGAGAGTGAGCAGCGATGTGTAAGGAAGTATGTCTTGGGCGTCCTCAAAGCGTGAAGCGATGAAAGCAGTAATGCCCAAGAGGTTGAAGTAGTGCAAGGCAATGAATGGTCAAGCAGAGAGTGAGTTATGAATATGGAGCGCGGTAATGAGTAGAGAAGAGTTAATAAGAGTTGCCGATAAAATGCGTTGTAATGTGGTGCGTATGCTTACCGAGGCTGGGAGTGGTCACCCGGGAGGCTCGCTTTCGGCGGCCGAAATCATGTCAGTTCTCTGGTTTGGTGGTATTATGCGCTACCGTGCAGATGACCCTGCCTGGGGCAAACGAGATCGCTTTGTGCTCTCAAAGGGGCACGTTGCCCCCATTTTATATGCAGCCATGGCACAGGCTGGTTTCTTAGAGGAGTCAGAGCTCTTGAGTTTGAGAAAACTAGGTGGACGGTTACAAGGGCACCCGGACTGCCTCAAGCTGCCTGGTGTTGAAGTGTCTACGGGCTCACTTGGGCAAGGGCTCTCTATTGCCACGGGCATGGCCTTGGGGCTTGCCCTCAACGGAGGAGACCAAAAGGTTTTTTGCCTTATCGGCGACGGAGAATGCCAAGAAGGTCAGATATGGGAGGCAGTGCTCTATGCTGCTACACGCAAAGTCAAAAACCTGATTGCTATAGTAGACAATAACGGACTGCAGATAGATGGCGCTGTTAAGGATATTTGCGATCTTGGCAATTTGGCTAAGAAATTCAGTGAATTTGGCTGGCTGGCTCTTGAAGTTGATGGGCACGATGTTGATGCCCTATATACTGCCTTTGACGAAGCCACCTCATCTGAGTTTGTGCGCCCTCGGGTCATTATTGCTCATACTATCAAGGGAAGGGGAGTCAGTTTCATGGAAAACTCCAGCGGCTGGCACGGAAAGACAATCAATGTAGATCAGTGCAAGAGCGCTCTATTGGAGTTGGGAGAAGAGCTATGTTAACAAAGGGAAAGGCCACGCGAGAAGCATATGGAGAGACCCTCGTTGCCCTGGTGCAAGAGGGCTATGATGTCGTAGCCGTAGATGCTGATCTTTCGAGCTCTACCACTACCGCTGCATTGGGCAAGGAGTACCCCGAGCGACTTTTTAATGTAGGTATTGCAGAGCAAAACATGGTAGGTGTGGCCAGTGGCCTGGCGTTAACAGGAAAGACGGCTTTTACAGGATCCTTTGCTGTTTTTGGCACTGGCAGAGCCTATGATCAGATTCGTAACACGGTGTGTTATTCCAACCTCAATGTGGTGATTGCTCCAACCCATGCTGGTATCAGCGTGGGGCCCGATGGCGGCTCACACCAGATGATAGAAGACCTGGCTCTCATGAACGTTTTACCCCGTATGCGTATTTTGGTACCAGCCGACTATGAGGCTGCCAAAGTAGCTCTTCGCATGGCAGTCATAGAGGGAGGCCCGTTTTATGTGCGCCTTGGAAGGGCAGCTGTTGGGCAGATCTATAGCCAGGGAGACCAGTTCAAGCTTGGCACTGCCAAGACACTGCGCGAGGGCGGGGACGTTACGCTCGTTGCCTGTGGAGCAATGGTCGAGCAGGCCTTGATTGCCGCCGAGAGCCTGAGCCAGTCTGGTGTATCCGCAGAGGTCATTGATGCGTTTTCTATCAAACCTCTGGATGAAAAAACCATTCTTGAAAGCATGGCCAAGACCAAGTGTTTAGTCAGTTGCGAGGAGCATTCAATTATCGGAGGACTGGGCTCGTGTGTGGCTCAATTAGTAGCTAAGAATCCAGGAGTTCTCAAAAAACCACTTAAGCTGGTGGGCATACAAGACTGCTTTGGGACGTCTGGACAAATTGACGAGTTGTTTGCAAAATACCAGCTAAGTGCAAGATACATTCATGATAGTGTGCTAGAATTAGCAACGTGATTTCGCGACTCCTACAGAAAACGCGATAGAAATGAACGGAGATACAGTGACGGATCATTCTGAGCAGGGCGACGCATCGTCCTTGCAGAAATCGTCGAGTCAAAGCGCAGACGGAAGCCCCACATCCAATAGCTCAAGAGAAGCTGCGCTAAGCCAACAACAGGCTGCTCTCAACAGCATATTCAAGAAGAAAAACAACGGTGTGCAGTACGGATCAATGCCGCTCTCTGGATCAGGCACCAGTGCAGCGCCCCTTCAAAATTCCACTGGGAGCGCTAAAGGACAAAAAGCATCAAAGGCCGGAAGTTCCGGTGGCTTTTCTCGCATTGCGTCTCCACAAAAGGGGGCAGTGCCCAAAGTTGGAAAAAAGGAAGCTCAAGCGCCTGAAGATAAGACAAGGCCAGCTGCCGCAGGAAACGCACGTCCTATTATCCTGTTTGACCGAGTGAGCAAATTGTATCCCGCTCAGCCCAATAAGCCAGCTCTAAACAATATCTCCATGACTATATACTCTGGTGAGTTTGTATTTCTTGTTGGACACTCTGGCTCAGGAAAATCAACCTTTATCAGGTTGATAAACCACGAGTTTACCACCTCTTCTGGGCGACTCTACGTTGCGGGCGAAGACCTCTCCAGCATCAGGCGTTGGCGTGTGCCCTATCTTCGCAGAAACATTGGCTGCGTATTTCAGGATTTTAAACTCCTGCCTAACAAAACTGCGTTTCAAAATGTGGCTTTTGCTCTCCAGGTTATTGGAAAGTCAAAACATATCATTCGTACCCAGGTGCCTGAGGTTCTGCGCCTCGTAGGTCTTGAGGATAAGACTAACAAGTACCCCGATCAGCTCTCAGGCGGTGAGCAGCAACGTGTATCCATTGCGCGAGCAATAGTAAATCGTCCTCCCATGCTGATATGCGACGAGCCCACAGGAAATCTTGACCCACAAACATCATTGGGAATCATGCGCTTACTTGATCGCATTAATCGAACCGGAACTACCATTTTAGTGGCTACCCATGACCGGGAGATGGTTGACTCCATGCGTAAACGTGTGGTGGCCTTGGAAAACGGCTTTCTGGTCCGCGATGAGGATAAGGGGGTGTACGGTTTAGATGCGTAGTTTTTTCTACTTTATCAAAGAAGCTGTATTAAACTCCAAAAAGAACTTTGGGACAACCTTTGGTGCCGTCGTAACTATTTTTCTCTCTTTGCTGGTTATTGGCGTGTTCATAGTTACCAGTTTGGTAATCGAGCGCGTGGTCAAAAGTATCGAAAGCCAGGTCTCTATCTCTATCTTCCTTGCAGACGAAGCTGCAGATGCTGATGTTACAGCGCTCATCAACTTTATACACTCCTTGCCTGAGGTATCTAACGTTACCTACATCGACAAAGACCAGGCATTAGAAAACTTTAAGGAGATGACCAGTTCGGGTATCGTAGAGCAGTTGGAAGGAAACCCCTTGCCTGCCTCTCTGGAAATAGACCTTGCTGATCCAGATCAAGTGGAGGCTGTGGCGTCTGCGATTCAATCTGAGCCGGTATATGTGAGAATAGTTGATAATCCCGTCAACCCTGCCGACTCAATAAAGTATGGTCAACAAATTGTTAAGCAGCTCTTTGCAGTTACCGACATCATACGTGTCGTAAGCGTTGTTTTGGTTATCATGCTTATCTTTGTTGCGCTGGTGTTTATCAACAATACGATCCGACTGGCTATCCTTGCGCGCCGCAAGGAAATTGCCATCATGCGTCTCGTTGGTGCTTCTAATGGGTTTATCCGTGGGCCCTTCCTCATGGAAGGCGCGTTGCAGTCGCTCGTTGGTGCAGGACTATCAATTCTTTGCGTTCACTTGCTGGCCTCACAATTCCTGCCAGAATTGGGCAACTTGCTTTCGTGGCTGCCAATCGACTATCAAAGTATGCAGCTCTGGCAGGTGTACACGATGCTGGTAGCTGTGGGGCTCATCATCGGGCTTTTTGGCTCTGCCTGGGCCATGCGCCGCTACCTGAAAGTCTAGTACACTGCGTCAGCTAAAGTTAATATCGGGATGTAAGGTTGTGGTGGAGCTAAGGAGGATCGAACTCCCGGCCTCGTGATTGCGAACCACGCGCTCTCCCAGCTGAGCTATAGCCCCACGTCAAACAACCGTCACAACTTGGTATTGTATAGCATTTGCCCAAAGTGCGTGCAAAAAATTTCGTAACGCACTTATTGGCAACAGAATGCCTGCAAAAAAATTTCATTTGCACTTATCGACAGAAACAGTGATAATTAGCAGCTGCTGATTCTACCAAGTGTAGACTATGCGATATGCGGCCCCATCGTCTATCGGCTAGGATACCGCCCTTTCAAGGCGGAGAGACGGGTTCGATTCCCGTTGGGGCTGCCACGTCGTCGCAAACTCCGCTCAGCTCCGCAACCCAGACAAGCTGGCTTGCTCCACCCGCTTCGTTGCTCCTCCTTTCCCCACAAAGTCCCTCGCTTCGCTCAGTGTACTTTGCGGGGACCCCGTTAGCGCAAACTCCGCTCAGCTTAACCAACTATCATTGAGTTGTATGTCGGAAAGTTTTGCTGCTCACGAGCTTTATATTGCAGCTCATTGAGCCTTTTGTTACTATCGATATGACGACTACCACTTGCCACATAGTTTTGTGGCAACAAGGCTGAGGAGGCATACGGTGCATTATATTGATAGAATCATTCAAGGCGTTCAGGCTAAAGACCCAAACGAGGCAGAATTTATACAAGCAGTAACCGAGGTTCTCAACTCGCTCAAGCCTGTTATCGATGCCGATCCTCGTTATGAAGCAGAAGGAATTCTTGAGCGCATCGTCGAGCCCGAGCGCGCAATTCTCTTTCGTGTGCCGTGGGTAGATGATGAAGGGTGTGTGCAGGTTAATAGAGCCTATCGTGTGCAATTCAACAGTTGCCTGGGTCCATATAAAGGTGGCATTCGTTTTCATCCATCGGTCAATCTGAGCATCATCAAGTTCCTTGGTTTTGAGCAAATCTTTAAGAATAGCCTCACCACGCTTCCTATGGGAGCAGGCAAGGGTGGGTCGGACTTTGAGCCTAAGGGCAGGTCAGACGGCGAAGTCATGCGTTTTTGTCAAAGCTTCATGACAGAGCTCGCAAGGCATATTAGCGCAGATACCGATGTACCCGCTGGTGATATTGGCGTAGGAGCTCGCGAAATAGGTTTTATGTTTGGACAATATAAGAAGATAAATAACCTCTGGGAGGGCGTGCTAACTGGTAAGGGGCTCACCTACGGTGGCTCGCTGGCGCGAAAGGAAGCTACTGGTTACGGTCTTGTCTACTTTGTCAATGAGCATCTCAAGGCATCGAGCGACAGCCTGGAAGGCAAGAAGGTGGCAATATCTGGTTCAGGAAACGTAGCGATTTATGCTGCTGAAAAAGCACAGAGCCTCGGTGGCACTGTCATTACCTTGTCTGACTCGGGTGGTTGGATTCATGATCCAAAGGGCATTCAACTTGATGTAGTTAAGGAAATCAAGGAAGTTAAGCGAGGTCGTATTTCTGAGTACGCAGACCAGGTAGACACTTCCAGTTATCATGAGGGCAGGGGAGTGTGGAGCGTTGTTTGCGATATTGCACTGCCGTGCGCCACACAAAATGAATTACTTATCGAGGATGCCGCTTTGCTGGCAGCCAATAACTGCAAGATTGTAGCTGAAGGTGCCAACATGCCAACGACCATGGAGGCTACCGACTATCTTATGCACAGCGGGGTAATCTTTTGCCCAGGCAAGGCTGCTAACGCAGGTGGCGTAGCCACCTCTGGCCTGGAGATGAGCCAAAATTCTGGCCGTATGAACTGGGAGTTCGACGAAGTAGATGGCAAGCTCCAAGGCATCATGGCCAATATCTACCGAGAAGTCTCCACCGCAGCAACTGAGTATGGGCAAACCAACAACTTTGTCATCGGTGCCAATATTGCTGGCTTTAGGAAGGTTGCGGAGGCTATGCTGGCCCAAGGCGTTGTATAACCTATCCGGCTTCATCTAAGCGGCATCTCGACTTTCAAAATGCAATCGAGCCTCAGTCATGTATCAGGTATACACTCCTATCGGCCCGATTACACTTTTCAAGCCGATTTGCTCGCTTAGATGAACCCTCTCTCTTATACCG
>WQXH01000028.1 GCA_009784945.1 Coriobacteriia bacterium
CAGGGGAAGGCGAAAGTCTTTGACATCAACCGCCTCATCGTTATCAATGATATAAAGGCGCATTGATTCGCCTTCAAAATATGATTGGACGCCAAAAAACAAGCTTCCGCCTGGAGCAATTGATGCACAATTAATGAAGTCGTCAGTACTCAAACTAAGGATTTTGGCAGCATCTAGCTTTTGAGTCCAAGAGTTGTCATGCTGGAGCTCCCACATGCCAATGCTGCTATTGTCCAGATTTGCACCAATCACTGTGACGGGGGCGTCGCTTATGCGACTGGCAAATAATACCCTGGATACTTCTTGGGGTAGAGGAATAATGCTTTCTTCGTAAGACTGCCCATTTCCAGCAGCCTGGCGAGCATCGGTGCAGGCACCACAAAACAACGATGATAGCAGCAAGAGCGAAAAAAGCAATGCGCTAGTCTTGGTAAGTTTACCCATCATTCTCCCAAAGTGTTTGTCTTTACCCATTGCTTTACTCTTCTGAATGCTGCTCTGCAATGCGCGCTATGTCATCAGCAAGTAATAGAATCCCTTCGCCTATGGAGTAAATCAGCAGCCCAGCCTCTGTTGGCTCAATGCTTCTCCCATCCCTCTTGAGGAGAGGAATGCCCAGCTCCTCTTCCAGCTTACGCACAGATTTTGAGATTGCCGACGGCTCCAGGCGCAAGAATGCACTTGCGCCAATAAAGCTCCCGCTTTTTATTGCTGCCATGAAAGGCACTAGTCTACCAAGATAAAAAATTGGATAACGATTCATAATTCCCCCCCCATATTGATTTAGGAGCAATCCCAGTGAGCCTGACTGACCGCGGCAAGTGTATGGCCAGAATCGTGGCAAATGCAGCACTGGCGGCTTGCCTTGATTCTTTACTACGGTTTTCGTTTTCCTGCCAAAGGTCAACGTTTTGAAGCGACTCGCTCTGAGTCAAAGTATGGTAACCAAGCATGCAAACTACCTTTCGTCCCACTGCCGCAAAGTGCTCATGCACATTGCGCTTGCAGATTGCTTTTGCAGAATTGACCCTGGCTATCTTGCTACCCGGCACGTACCGGGGTCAACATTCCTTGAAATTACAATTAATAAATTAGCATAGGGCTAGTTATTAATTGGTTACATTTTGTCAACAATTCATTGACCGGCAATTAAGACTCTGCTGATGAGCAACTGCGCAGGGCACCGGTTTAGCCTGTTTGTGGTGAGAACTGTTTCCACGGGTCGTTCGTCCAGGGCAACGGTATTGAGTTTATGTAAACTCTAATGCCTGGGGAGCGTTCAAATCAGCTGCTATGGCTCGCAGCTTCTCGTCGTTGAACTCAGTAAGAGAGCGCAGTTTCATAAGTGCTGCACCAAAGCGTACATCATCAAATACTTCAGAGTCGGGCACGACGATGCAAGGCATGCCAGCACTCAGAGCAGATTCAAGCCCAATGGCCGAGTCTTCAATCGCTAGGCACTCATGAGGTGCAACCCCCAAGCTCTGAGCAGCACTGAGGTACACCGCTGGATCTGGCTTGCCTCGTAGCTCGTCTTTGGCAGAACACCTCACGGGAAAATAGCCAGTAATGTCGAGTTTCTCAACTACCGCTTCGATCAAAACCGGATACGACGAAGAGGCAATCGCCAGCTTCAAGCCAGCGTGCGAGCATACATTAACCGCCTCCAGTGCACCAGGCATGGCTTGCCCCTTGGTCCAGACAAAATCAATCATATGCCCGTAGGTGCGCTCAATGACCTCGAAAGCATCAAAGCTTACCTCAGTAAAGATTGCCGCCCAGTGCGCTACGATCTCGTCCATGCGCATGCCCATGGTAGAACAGAGCTGCTCTTTGGTAAGCTCCACCCCCACGCTACTAAACGCTTTGTATTCGGCCTGCCACCAATACTGTTCGGTATCAATCAGCAGCCCGTCCATATCAAAAATCACTGCACGTAACATCACTTCATCATAGCAAATAACGGGATGGTATTGCATAGGGACGGTCAGACACTCACCTGGAGCATACCCTGTTTCAGAACCCGGAGGCCTCCGCCAAAACGCGGGGCTTAATTCGCTTTGCGAATTGCCCCGCACGCGCTCCAGAACCTGAAACAGGGTATGCTCCAGGTGAGTGTCTGACCAGTGATTAGGGACGTGCTACGCGAGTTATCAATGCCGTGAGTTAGCAGCAGCCAAAAATCGAGAGGAGTCTTACTTGCAGTAGGCGTTGATTGCATTGCAGAAGAACTCAGTGCAACCAACAGCCAGTTTTTCAAAGTTTACCTTGAAGCGCTCATCAGCCCTATACAGCTCTGCCAGCCCCCTATGGTAGTGCTTACTGTATTTTGGATAGAAGATGCAAAGCCATTGCCTGTGCAGGTCACATGCTTCATGCGCACGTGCTCCAGCTGGGTCGCCCTCTTCAAATGCGGCTTTCAGGGCTGATTCATATGCCGCCCTCAGCCGCTCACTCTTGGCGTATTGCTCTTTGGTCAAACCCATGAGGTTTGCATTGGATTCGTCTACCTCGGCCTCGCCGTATTTGGCTCGAATCTCAGCACCATACTTCTCTTCGTTTTTATCAACGAGCTTTTGCTTGAAGCCCTCAAATGTTTCTTGATCAGACACTTCTGACTCTCCCTTCATAGCTTGCTTTGAGTTTTTGATATGAGCAATCAAGCTGACGCAGTGTATTGGCATCTCACGCTTCTTGAGAAGTGCTGCCAAATAATCAGCGTAGGCCTGCTCCATGTTTAACCGTCGTTCTGTCTTCACTATAGACTATTGAGGATTCAGGGGGGATACAGGGGGACGTATAACTCGTATCATTTCGTAGAAATGATACGAGTTATACGTCCCCCTGTATCCCCCCTGTACAACTTGACATTCCTTTGTAAGCAGCTCATAATACGGTATTACAGTGTTGCGTAATACTGTAATATTGTTGCACCTTTTGCGGAGGATTAGTTATGAAAAGCGTAGATAGTATAGTTACTGCCAGAGTGCCACGGGAAATTCGCGATCAAGGCGATGCAGCGCTCAAGCGAATTGAGGCTACTGTCACAGAGCTGGTTAACTCTGCATTTGAGTATGTGATAAAAACGGGAGAGCTTCCTACGAAGCAGCCGGAGCCTGTTTCAGAAACAAAGATTATGAGGAGCTTTGACTCTGCCGAGCATAAGAGACAATTTCTTATGCAGGTAAAGGCAACTAGCCTACCTATGTCTCCTCAGCAGGCTAGCCTGAGTGCCCGAGAGGTAAAGGAAATGCGTCTTGCGGAGAGATACGCTGAAGGTTCATGAAAGTCTTATTGGATACTAACATTCTGATTGACTATTTTGGCGAGCATCGTGCCTACTATTCAGATGCGCTTAAGCTCAGGGTGGCAGCGGATTTTGGTGACATTGAGCTATGGGCAACATCAAACTCCTTTACTGACACTTTCTATATCCTGAAAAAAGACCATAACAGCCAAAGTGTCCAAGAGCTATTTTTGGCAAATAAAGGACTTCTCAGTATCTGCTCGGTGACTGCAGAAGACATTTGTCTTGCTGCAGAGGAAGGCTGGCCAGATTTTGAAGATTGCCTCGTGTATGTCTGCGCCAGAAAAACTAAGGCTGACTACATTCTTTCCAGAGACAAAGACGGCTTTGCTCGATCATCCATCCCCTGTTTGAGCCCCTCCGAGTTTTTTGTAGCTTTTGAGGAGAGGACTGGTATCAGCTATGCAGAAGTATTTGCCGAGCTTGCACGGTGACAAGATTACAGTCTTTTGCCCTTCACTGCGCTTTGCGCAATGCATCAAGTTTGAGTTGGTAGTGGACCTCTCGGCCGACCTTCTCTCTGTCCAAGAGACCCAACCTTTGAATCTGCCCCAGGCGTTTCATGATGGTTGGCCTGGTAATCTCAAAGATATTCATGAGCTCTTGAGTCGAGATGCCATCGCCAGAAAACATGCGAGCCTGCAGTAGAACAAAGGCGAGGTCAAAGAGATTGCTTTCTTCCCCTAGCACTTCGACTGCCAGCAGTTGCTCACGGTTTACTCTGAGCAACTCCCTCTTTTCCGTTAGTGTCGTGACAATGTCATTGACTGCTTGATACACAAGGTCAAGGAACATGAGGACAAAGGGAGTGAGGTCGCCTTTGTTTAAGACATCGTTGCAGGTGCTGAAGCCCTTGTAATACCTTTCAATGGACTGGGTGACTGCATATGACAGCCTGAGGCCAACGAGTGGCTCGTACTCCCCAAGAAGCAATGCGCTGCTCATGAAACGATTGAGGCGTCCGTTGCCATCATAGAAAGGATGGATGTAGCCCAGCAGGTAATGGAACACAGCAGCCTTGATAGGCAGTTCAACCAAGGGGTTTTGCAAAAAGTGAAGTGCGTAGGTCAAGCATTCTTCGATTCGTGACTCTGGGAGAAGGCCGCGATGAATCTCATCTCCAGCAGGGCCATAGACGCTGACCGAGTCTACTCTAAAGAGTCTGCCGTCTGGCGCATTTTTTGGATTGTCAGAGATTACTTCAGACAAGACCAGGTCATCATATAGAGCCCTGATGTCTTCAAGGGTATTGATTTGCACTGCCTTTCTTTGTCCAAGCATGTTGTACTTATTAACCAGCCCAAAATAGCGCCTTTTGGCATCCTGCTTCTCTAGAGTGCGCAATATCCTGCCAATTTCTCTTCTCGAGCTGTTGACGCCTTCGATCTCGTTGGTGAGCACAATCTCATCTATCAGCGTGCGCTCGGTGTATAGCTGGAGGGCACGATTGGGCAGCTGTTGAGTCAGATCTAAGATTGCCTTGTCTGCTTTGGCAATCCGGAGCATTTGAGCATAAAGCGTATCATCCATAAAGAGAAACGCCTGATTGCCATTAATATCAAAGTCAAGGAGAATGGTCTTGGCGCTGGCAAATCGCTCAGCATATAATGCCTCTGCATCTGTGCCTTGCTTATAAAAAGCTTTTTTGAGCGTTAAGTAGGACATCGATAATTCTTTCGCTGAAAGCTGAATACAGAGGATAACATGTAAAATTATACTCGAATATTTTACATGTTATGCCTTCGAAAGCTGTTTAAAGAAATAATTTGCTGTGTCACGGGCACGTCAGACTCCCTGTGAGAACTCTTTCATGTCATCGAGCGCATCGCGATGCGATGTTACCCGACCTTACTTCAGGTCTGTCCATAATGCAACTAGACCCTGCAACATTCGCTCTACGAGCGAATGCGACTGGAAGGTATAGGATGAGTTGGTCTGACACTAACAACTCACAAGACATATTGGGGAGAGCGACCTGATTACGTCCTCAATATATCCATCGTTTGCAGCAAGGCAACTAGCTCATGGATTTCCAGCTGGCGAGGGCTTCATCAGCAATTCTGCCACCAAAGACCCACTCAAGCATTGGTGAATCCTCATCGAGTTTTATGCCAAGTATGGATTTGGTTTGCAATTGTGAGAGATTAATTAGCACTGTCTGTGAATAAAGGACGCGGGGAGCTTCGGTGGAGTTGAAATCTGTGGCTTCTGTGAAATCAAAAACTACTTCCACCACCGGATTACCTTGCGATGTTGCTAATTGGGCATAGGTACCCGTAGAGCCAAGTCCGAACTCTGAGTGAAAGGATCCAATGCAAATACGGTCAGACCCCTGAATGCCTCCGAAATAGATATGTCTGTCGCCATTAATCCAATATCCCTCAATGAGACGAAACAGATTCAATTCATATTGCGAGTCAGGAAAGCCTGCGATGACGCTCTCCAAGTCTATCCAGTCAAGGTCGGGCTGGGGGGCTTCAAAGGTAGAGTCAGTAGGTGTGGTTGACTCTTCTGCTGTTGAATCGGAAGGAAGTCGTGCTTCCTCATTTGTGAGAGGCAGCGAGCATCCCAACAAAGCGCAAACCATCACTCCTGCCAGCAAGCTAAGAATTATTATACGCACACGGCACCCTTTCTATAGGACAATAACCAGTAAGGGGATACAGGGGGACGTATAACTCGTATCATTTCGTAGAAATGATACGAGTTATACGTCCCCCTGTATCCCCTTGTCACTTTACTCTATCATTGTGCTTGCCAAGCGCTGCAACAGGCGCAGCAATTACCCTATACTACTGGGTACGTTATCTTTGTTGCTTTGGAGGTGTATTATCATGAAATCTATGAAGGTGTTACTCGTTAACGGGAGTGCTCACGAGGAAAAGTGTACCTTTACAGCGCTGCAGCAGGTGGGCAAAGGTCTTGCAGATGGTGGTGTTGACACAGAAATGGTCTGGCTGGGCACCGATCCCATTAAGCCTTGCATTGCCTGTGGTGCATGCAATGAGACACGCCGGTGCGCCTTTGGCAAGACCGATGGCGTCAATGCGCTCATTGAGGCTCTAGGCGCAGCAGATGCATTGGTCGTTGGCTCTCCTGTGTATTATGCTGGCATCAATGGCTCGCTCAAAAGCGTGCTGGACAGAGTGTTTTTTGCGGCAGGCTCCACCATGGCCTACAAACCTGCTGCTGCAGTGGTAAGTGCGCGTCGCGCTGGCACCACCGTGGCGTTGGATCAAATCCTCAAGTACTTCCTCATCTCTCAAATGCCCGTAGTGAGTTCATTCTACTGGTCTATGGTACATGGCTTTTCTGCTGAACAGGTCATGCAAGATGAAGAAGGCGTGCAATGTGCCTATCAACTGGGAGCAAACATGGCTTGGCTTCTTAAGTCAATAGAGGCTGGTCGTGCTGCTGGCATTGTGCCACAACCTCCAGAGGAGCGTGCATGGACCAATTTCATCCGCTAATAATCAAGTCAGGGTGTCGGTGGGGACGTATATGGAACAGAGGGGGAGACAGGGGGATACAGGGGGACGTATAACTCGTATCATTTCGTAGAAATGATACGAGTTATACGTCCCCCTGTATCCCCCTGTCTCCCCTGACACCCTGTCTCCCAAGGTTACCAGTTACTGACACCTAAGGTCAGCAGGCAAGAGAGCTATACTGGTATTAACGATAATTAAGTCAAAAGAAGTAACACTAGTGGATATCTTGCACAACTCACATAACCCTATCTTTCGAAACCCCTTTGGTGCGGTGAGTTCGGGAGACTCAATTGTCTTGCAGCTGCGCGTGCGCTCGTCAAACCTGGATACAACGCAGGCTTGGCTGCACCTCTTTAAAGAAGATGGCGATGAGTGCCTACCAATGGAGACAATACCTGAAAAATCAAGCACAGACGAGCTTGACAGTACAGAAGGGCTTGGTAGCACAGGCGAGGTCTGGTTTCAAGCAAACATCAAGGCGCCAGACAGTCCCGGCTTGCTTTGGTATTACTTTGTAGTAGAAAACGCTGGCGAG
The DNA here is from genome assembly GCA_009784945.1 of Coriobacteriia bacterium. GTDB lineage: Bacteria > Actinomycetota > Coriobacteriia > Coriobacteriales > UBA8131 > WQXH01. The sequence goes on from WQXH01000028.1 coordinate 7,334, forward strand.
ACGTATTATTACGGCAACAATGAGCAGCGCACGGGAGGACGCGGCACACAGTATGGACCCTTGCAGTGCGCAACAAGCAACTGGCAAGATACTGGAGGAGCTCAGTGTGTTACTGAGCCAGCTGCCTATCAAATAACGGTGACAGCCCAAGGCAACGTGGTGCCAGATTGGTACAAGAGGGGACTCATGTACCAGATTTTTGTCGACCGATTTCATCCAGGCTCAGGGCCGCGCTGGCAAGACGCGCCGGCTAATACCGGAGCTCTGCTCCATACCTCTTGGCAGGACACGCCTTTCTACCTCAAGGATGCAAGGGGAAACATAGAGCGCTGGAGCTTCTTTGGCGGCAACTTGGAGGGAGTGCGCCAAAAGCTTCCGTATTTACGCTCGCTTGGCGTGAGCATACTCTATCTCAACCCCATTTTTGAGGCATCAAGCAATCATAAATACGATACCGCGGACTATCTGGCCATCGATGCCATGTTTGGGGGCGCAGAAGGCTTTGAGGCCTTGGTTACTGAGGCAAAAAAGCTCGGAATTGCCCTCATTCTCGATGGCGTATTCAGTCACACCGGTGCCGACAGTCGCTACTTTAACAAACTGGGCCGCTATCCAGATCTGGGTGCCTATCAGTCCCTCGACTCTCCCTATGCCTCATGGTACCGCTTTGAGGAATTTCCTCATAAGTATGAGTGTTGGTGGGGAGTCGATGCGCTTCCCAACGTTGAGGAGATGGAGCCATCCTACCTTGACTTCATCTGCGGCGGGCCACACAGTGTTATCAGAACCTGGCTCGGTAAGGGAGCCAAGGGCTGGCGATTAGATGTGGCTGACGAACTACCCGATGCCTTCATTCGCCAGGTGCGCGCAGCGATGAATGCCACAGATCCAGAGTCGGTGTTAATTGGCGAGGTGTGGGAGGATGCCTCTCATAAAGTAAGCTATGGCCAACAGCGCCGCTACTTTGCTGGCGACGAGCTGCATGCAACCATGAACTACCCTTTTCGTGACCTCTTGCTGGACTTCGTATTAGGTACGATCGGTGCCAGCAGGCTTGCCGCCGGACTCATGAGCCTGCGCGAAAACTACCCCTACCAAAACTTTTTGGCCTCCATGAATCTCATCGGCAGCCACGACAGAGCCCGCGTGCTCACGCTCTTGGGGGACGCCCCGCCAGAAGAAAGCCTCTGTGAGCAAGGCCGCCGCAGCTTTTGCCTCAGCGATGATGCGCGCAGCCTGGCCACGCAGCGCCTCGCCTTGCTAGTGCTCTGGCAAATGACCTACCCGGGCGTGCCTTGCGTATACTATGGAGATGAAGCCGGTGTAGAAGGCTACAGCGATCCCTATAATCGCACGCCTTTTCCTTGGGGAGCCGAGGATGAGGCAATCTTTGGCTTCCACAAACGTTTGATGCGCCTGCGCCAAGAACATGAGATATTCATCAGCGGCGAGGTATACCCCTTTCATTACGGCGAAGACATCGCCGGTTTCTGGCGTATTTTGAGACAAAGCGATACAGATCCTGCCAGCTCCGTCTTGCTGCCCCAGCCAGAAGGAAAAAAAGAGGAGCGAGCCGTCATTCTCATCAATCGCAGCGGGCAAGATCAACAAGTATCCTTGGCTGAACCATCACAGCTTCAGCCTGAGGAGCGGGCACCTTACGAGCTTGCTTGGCCTGCCGAGCAACTCTGGGACGTCTTTGACCTGGTAAGCGGCGAGATACACTGGTCGCTCAACCTTGGCCAACAGCCCTTTTGCCTTGAGCTCAAACCCTTTGGTTCATGCGCCCTGCTTATGCGCCCTGCCCAAGAGCGCCGGCTGCTCTTCGGAGATGACCCCAGTCGTTGCGCAGGTGTTCTGTTGCCCTTGGCCTCGCTGCCTTCACCCTGGAGCATAGGCGACTGGGGCCCGGCTGCCTATGCCTTTGTAGACCAGCTGATAGAGGCAGGACAAACGGTCTGGCAGCTTTTGCCTTTAAACCCAATCGGAGAGGGCAACTCACCCTACTTGAGCGATTCTGCTCTGGCGCTCAACCCACTACTGATAAGCCCTGAGCTCCTTTGGCAGGATATTGAAGCGAGAGTCGGGGCTGCTGCGGTTGATCGTCTCAAAAGCGAGGCGCAGCTCAGCGAAGCAAAACTCAGCTCGACCCTCAGAAGCGAAGCAAAACTCAGCGAAGAAAGCAGCTCAACAAAGCCAACTGCTGCCAGCACTGGCATCGACTACCCATCTGCGATTGTACAAAAAGAACAGATTTTGCGAGCGGCCTATGCTTGCTTGATCGAGCATGACCAGAGCTTCAGGCACTGCTCAACCTACCAGGAGTTTTGCCATAACAATGCTCAGTGGCTGGAGGACTATGCACTCTTTAAAGCGCTGCAAAAAGAATGCGGAGGGCTACCTTGGACTGAGTGGCCACGAGAATACCGCACACGCGGCGAGCAAGCGCTTCAGGATGCACGAATACGACTTGCCCAAGAGATCAACTACCATATGTTTGTGCAGTTTATTGCTGATTGCCAGCAGCTTGCACTGAGAGCCTACGCCAACGCACGAGGGCGGCTGCTCATAGGAGACATCCCCATTTTTGTAGCAGCAGACAGTGCAGACTGCTGGGCGCATCAAGAGCTCTTTTGGCTTGATGAGTTCGGAAAGCCAAGTGTAGTAGCTGGAGTGCCGCCCGATTACTTTGCCAAGGAAGGGCAGCGTTGGGGTAACCCCCTCTATCGCTGGGAGCGCATGGAGGCTAATGACTTTTCCTGGTGGCGCATGCGCTTAGAGCGTGCCCTGCAACACTATGATCTTGTGCGCCTTGACCACTTCCGAGGCTTTGAGGCCTACTGGCAAATCGATGCCAATGAGCCCACTGCAGTCAACGGTCTGTGGATGAAGGGGCCGGGTCGCCGTTTCTTTGAGAGTCTTTCGCACGCCTTAGGCCCGCTGCCGATTATCGCAGAGGATCTAGGTTTCATCACACCCGAGGTAGGGCTGCTCAAGAGCTGGTTTGGTTATCCTGGCATGAAGGTGCTGCCTTTTGACTACCCCGACCTCAGCGCAGATTCCCGAACCGTCTACTACACCGGAACTCACGACAACAATACGCTGCTTGGTTGGCTGGAAGAAGACGGACTGCCTCCCTTTAATACTCCCTCTGCTGCAGAGTCTTTATGCGAGGAGATATTTGCCTCTGAGGCTGGCTTGGTTATCATGCCGATGCAAGATGTCTTGGGGCTCGGCAGTGAAGCGCGTTTAAATGTGCCCGGTGTAGCCGAGGGAAACTGGCAGTGGCGCATGAGCAAACCAGACGACACGAGCCAAAAAAGCTGGGAGTGGCTCAAGAAAATCACCTGCCAAGCCGGTAGAGGTAAGGGGCTGTAGCATAAGCCCCCTCTGTCCCACTCTCAGCCCCGTCCCCCTTCTGTCCCACGGCCCCACTGACACACATAAAAAACCGAGCCCATCACCAGACGAGCTCGGTTTAACAATGCTGCTAGCGCGTTGCTGTTATTGCAACCAAGAGCTTAGGCCGGTGGGCGCTCTGCTCCCAAGGCTGGCCTGCCCAAACTATCTCTCCATTGGGCAGCACTAAATGCCATAATGCCCATCCAAACGATCGATAAGAAGATATAGAGAACAACCCATATAGCTTCTTTGCCCAACTTGAGTCCAATCTGATAGGCAGCCATGCACATGAACACTACGGCAAGGATTCCTCCCACAAAGGGTATGAGTGCCAGCAGGCAAAGGGCACCATGATAGCCGCCCAACTCCAGGAACTTCCAACAGTTGACAATGGGAACCCATGCCTTCCAAGCAGGCACGTTAGCTTTTGCAAAGATTTTCATCAAGAAAAAAGCAACCAGTATATACATGCCTATTCCAATAATAACTGAGACAACGCTGTACGCCATCAAAAAAACTAATGCCTCTTCTTGTCCGTAATACTCCATACTTACATCCTCCTTATTTCGTTGATACCAAATAAATACCGCCTGGTAACTGTATCACTTAACAGCTTGTTTGTGTATGATAAAAGGCAACTTCTTCACCTCTTGGCTACTCTACTTTACTCTTCTTCAGAGTCATCATCTTTATTTCTGCTAACGCGATCGAGCACAGCGCGCGATTTTGAAAGCGCAAAGCTTTCCAGTCTTGGGGCAAAGATTATAGCCAGTACCGCAACGGCAATAACTACCAAGATGAGAGGAATAAGAAACTCAAGCGGTATGTCAAAACTGCTTCCTCCCAGGAAGGCAGCAGCAAACTGCCCCCAGGGGCGGCACAAAATGATAATGATGATAAACGCACGATACGAAATGGCAGTGAGGCCAACCAACAAGCACATCAAGTCAGAAGGCAAGAAGGGCAGGGTTACCACCAAGATGAGCAAGACTTTGGTTCTCGAGTCACCCTTTTCGGAGCCGAGCACCGCCATCCATCTCTCAAAGCGCTCGGGCTTTACCAGCTTTCGAAGTGCTGGCTTACCCGCCTTTCTCACGATAGTAAAGCCAATGAGGCTGCCCACGAGGTTTCCTGCATACGAAAGTAAGAAGCCCGGCCATAGCCCAAAGAGTACTCCACCAACTATGGTAAAGAGATTGCCGGGAATAGGCGCAATAATAGCCTGCAGTACTTGCAGGATAAAGAAGACGAGCGGTCCCCAAAAGCCCAGGCTTTTGATAAAGGCTTCCAGGGCTTCTTTCTCAAAAAATACTTCCATCGCAGATGTTTAAACCTCATAAGATGCGAGTGACATGGCAGCTTGCATTATATACCTACACGTTCTGTCTGCCAGCAAGGCGTTGGGCGGCTGTAACACTAACTGCCCGATTGTGCCAACAAAGACAGTGAGCGGTAGCGTAAATACCAAAAGCGGAAGTGCGACACAAGGGTTACTGATCAGACCCAATTCGTCATTGCGGGCTTGACCCGCAATCTGAGACGCATTTTGGTTAGATTGCGGCTCGGAGGCCGCAATGACGGACTACAGTCTGACTAGTGAACACATGAGGGTATAGGCTCAGCAGTTGAGAGAATTTGCATTTGAAACCTTGTGAGATACCGTTTAAGATAACAGGGTACAGTTATTCGAGCAAGCGGGGCGCGCAGCAAGTAACTCGCGAGAGCTGCCCCTTGGGCAAGCCAGGACGTTCATTGTCATCCAATCAATAGAGAGGTCATCATGCTAACGGGCATTATTGATGTAGGTTCCAACACCATTAGACTTTCGGTTTTCAAGCACAGCGCAAACGGCTCCTTTGAGCCCGTCGTGAGCAGAAAAATAGTTGCAGGGCTGGCAGGTTACGAAGAAGGAGACATGCTTTCTGCACAAGGAGAGGCAAAGCTCTGTAAATGCCTCAAGGAGTTTCAAGGCATCCTCAAAGCTCTTGATGTGCCGCATGTGCGCGCCTTTGCAACTGCCTCGCTCAGACGCGTGAGCAACGCCGAGCAGGTCAAGGCGCAGGTGTACGAAAAGACCGGCATCAAGCTCGAGCTTATCAGTGGCGCAGAAGAAGCACGACTGAGCTTCATTGGCTCCCAATGCTCTACCCCTATAGACGAGGGGCTGGTGGCTGACATTGGCGGAGGAAGCACCGAGTTGGTCAAAGTGGTCAACGGAAGAGTAGGAGAGCTTTGCAGCACGCATGCGGGCTGCCTTTCGCTCAGCCTTCAGATAGGCGGCAGCATTCTTCCTACTAACCAGGAAATCAAGAAGATGAAGGCAGCCATAGATGAGCATTTGGCTCCTGCAGCCAGCCTGCTCAGCACGCCCTTTTCGACCTTCAGCTTTGTGGGAGGCACCGCCCGTGCCACGTATCGCATAGCGCGCGAGCTCAAACCGCGCACCGCTCGTACCCTCGAAGCAAGCGAGATTACCAGCATAATCGAAGGGCTGGCTAGTCGAGATAAAGAGATCATTCGCGCTGTGCGTTCTGCCGCACCAGAGCGCATCTTTACCCTGGTCGCTGGAATGCTCATCATGCAGACGGTCATCGGCGAGAGTCAACCTAAGACTCTACTGGTATCAAAGTGTGGCGTGAGAGAGGGGTATCTCATTGAAAACGTTATCAAATGCTGAGCATCCTCGATCCGCCAAGGGCTTATTAGAGGAGGGCGCACCAGTGCAGGATACTTCCGAACAAGGTGGCAGAGCCTCAGACATCCCCACTCAGGAGCTATCCAAAAAAGAGCTGCTCTGCTGCATGCAAAACCGCGAGCTGTCGTGGCTGCGTTTTAATCAACGGGTGCTCGAAGAGGCAAGAGACTCACAGATACCGCTTTTTGAGCGCCTCTTTTTTCTCCACATCTTTACTACCAATCTAGACGAGTTCTTCATGGTGAGGGTAGGCAGTTTCCAAGACATCGCACGCTCAAAAAAAGTCTACACTGACACAAAAACCGGCATGGATACAGCGCAGTTGCTGGCAAAGATATTTGAAACGGTTGCCCAGCTCTACCCTTTGCGCGACAGCATTTTCTCCTTGGTGAGTGCAGATCTTGCACGAGCCGGGTTTACCCGGCGTATGCCCTGCGAACTCTCAGAGGACGAAGAAACGCAGCTCTCCAAGCACTATCAAGCCGAGATAGCTCCCGTATTGGCTCCTCAGGTTGTAGACAAGACGCACCCTTTTCCTCATCTGGATAATACCCGTCTCATCATAGCTTTAAGTCTTGAGAAGAGTCTGGGCAAGCACGCCCAGAAGCACGCCGATAACGGTGCCGATAAGAAGACCGAAAAGGTCTTTGGTATGATTCCGCTGCCGCATGATGTGGAGCGTCTCTTTGTTTTGAAGGACGGCAGCTACATTTTGCTTGAGGATATCTTGTTGCACTACGCAGAGAAGATCTTTAAAAAGTATGGCATTCTTGAAAAAGCGGTCATCAGCGTAACGCGCAACGCAGACCTTGACACGGTTGATGAGCATTTTGACGTAGACGAGGACTACCGAGCTCATATGACCAAGCTGCTCAAGAAACGCAAGCGTCTTGCTCCCGTGCGCCTCGAGATCCAAGGCAGTAGCTGTAAAAAGCTACCCGAATATCTATGCAAGCGCCTCAATCTCGATGCGCAGCAGGTTTTTTATAGCGAGGCTCCCCTCGACTTGAATTGCTTTGCTCGCCTTCAAGAGCTAGTCAAACCGGAAGACCGCGCACAGTTTTACTTCACTCCCTTTGAGCCGGTCACCCCTGTTATGGCGAGCTCGCCTCAGGGTATGTTTGAGCGCCTGCAAAAAGGCGATGTCATGCTGTTTCATCCCTATGAGAGCATTCAGCCCTACCTCTCTCTCATCAAAGAAGCTTCTGAAGACAAAAAGGTACTGTCCATCCAAATAACGCTCTATCGTATAGCAAACCAGTCGCGCCTGGCGGAGTATTTGATTGCCGCTGCCGAAAATGGCAAGCGCGTTGTGGTATTCATCGAGCTCAGGGCGCGCATGGACGAGGAGAGCAATATCGATTTGGCTAAGCGTCTGGAAGAGGCTGGCTGCGCGGTGTTTTATGGGCAGCTTGGCTATAAGGTGCACGCAAAGATCACGCATATCACACGGCGTGGCACGGGTGCCTACGAGCACTACGTCCACATTGGAACGGGCAACTACAATGAAACAACGGTTAAGGCATACACCGACATCTCCTTTATGACGATGAATGAGGACATAGCAAAAGATGCCGTTGCCTTCTTTCAAAACATGCTCATTGGCGCAGTTGAAGAAAGCTATCCTACCTTGATGGTTGCGCCGCAAGACTTCAAGCCCAGCCTCATCGAGTTCATAAGGCGCGAGGCCGCCCTCGGTCAAGAAGGGGCAATTACGATCAAAGCTAACTCGCTTACCGACACCGACCTTATCAGAGAGCTCGTCAAAGCCTCGCGTGGAGGCACACAGGTCAAGCTCATCATTCGCGGAATCTGCTGTTTGTTGCCAGGTATCAAGGATTACACAGAAAACATTCACATCCGAAGCATCCTGGGGCGCTATCTGGAGCATTCGCGTGTGTATCGCTTTGGCGCAGGGCAAGATTGCGACCTGTGCATAGGCTCGGGAGACATGATGACGCGCAGCACCGAGCGTCGCGTAGAGCTCTTTGCGCCGGTTACGCAAGATGACTTGCGCGCGCGTCTGCTTGAGCTTTTTGACGTTGAGCTCTCCAACTCATCCAAGGCGCATATCCTCACGTCAAGCGGCCAATACATCAAAACAGATGCCGAGCAACCCAAGATGAGCAGCCAGCAGTTTTTCGTTGAGAAAGCCCTGAGATGAAGGGATCCTTGCGCCACATTCGGGGCCTGACGTAAAAAACGTAAGTTTTGCCAAAAAATACAGCTTATGAACGAATTATGCCGCAAAACAAAGGTAAATCAGTAAAAATACCCCAATATTTGGGCTATTGTAGCCAAAAATCGTTCATAAGCTGTTTTTTTTGGCAAAACTTGGCTATTTTATGGCACGGAGTAGTTCTTAGCAAAACCCCTCGAAGTATTGCCAGACCATCAGTTAGCTTAAACCGACAAGACACATGCTAAAACGGGGCAAGGGTACGCACCCCCGCCTTCTTACACCCCTGCTTCTTACCACCTTGTCTCTTCTCAAAACAATCCAAACACCCTCTTGACTATAAAGTAACTTTATACCTAATATGGTATTAGCTTTACGAGCAAGAGAGCACTTGACTCGAAAAGGGGGCCTCCGTTAATTACAGATTGGGCATTGGAGGAAGTAAAATGGCACGTACAAGTTCTGAATACATCGATCAAGCAATAGTTGTTTGTCAGTTGGCATATGCAGCATTTAAGCTGCCTTGCTTTATGATTGACATGGTAGGAGACCGAGTCATCGAGATCCCAAAAAACTTGATTGACGACTGCTTTTGTTCGCGACTCGCAAAGGCAGCAAACACCGAGCTGGATATCACACACGCCTTTAAGCGTTTTAGAGATGTGAGCGAAATGGATTCCAGTCACGCACACAGCTGTCCTTATGGGCTTACCGCAATTTCTGTTCCGCTTAAGTTTAATAACGAGCCGGTGGCAGTCATCACGTTTTGCCCCATACTCACCAGAGATCCTCAAGAAATCCTTGACGAGCACGTTAACACCCGAACAGATTTGGATGACACCCAAGTAGAGGCTTTGAGAGACTACCTCTTTTCGCTGAAGCAATATGACACAGATTTTCTTGAGGCCTTCTCGCAAATAATCACTATGACCGTAGACAAGAACTCCGAGAACCTGTGTGCCCCCCAGGTTCCCGTTGGCAAGACAGATTGGTGCTCGGAGGAAATCAAACACTACACCTGCCCAGACACCGTTGAGGCAGCCCTGCAATTCATTGCCGACAACTATACCAGAGACATTGCGCTTACCGATGTAGCCGACCATGTCTTTGTGCACCCCACTCACCTGAGTAAGCTGTTTAACAAGTATGCGAGCTTTAGTTTTAGAGACTATCTCAATCGCATGCGTATTGCCAAAGCCCGTAGCCTGTTGATGGATCCTCGCAGAACCATCGCAAGCATTTGCTACAAGGTGGGCTTTTCTGATCAAAGCTATTTCAACCGGGTGTTTAAATCCATAGTGGGCATAACCCCAGGTCAATATCGCGAGCAAAACCTTCCGCAGAGATACAGAAAGGCAGGTGCCTTGCCAGCAAAAGAGGGCAACGACACCTACCAATACCTACGAGATAACGCGCTCGTCTAGCGCTACTCGCTACACTATCAGTCGCTACGACCTTGCAGCTATTGCTGCAAGGTCTGCGCTGGGCGAAGAAATCGGATGCAGGTCAAACTTTTCCACCAAAACATTGATAACTGTCTCGGTAAAGAAGGCAGGCAGACTTGGCCCAATGTAAATGTTCTTGATACCCAACGAAAGCAGCGTCAATAAAATACACACGGCCTTTTGCTCATACCACGACAACACCAGGGTCAAAGGCAGCTCGTTGACATCGCACTCAAAGGCCCCGGCCAAGGCAATAGCTACCTGCACGGCTCCATAGGCATCATTGCACTGACCCATGTCTAAAATCCGGGGAAACGGCCCAATCGTACCAAGATCCAAATCATTAAAGCGAAACTTACCGCAGGCAAGGGTGAGAATCACCGTGTCCTTGGGTGCCTGCTTAACAAAATCGGTATAGTAGTTGCGCCCTGGTTTGGCACCGTCGCATCCGCCCACTAAGTAAAAATGCTTGATTACACCGCCCTTAACCGCATCTATGATAGTGCCAGCATTATCCAAGATAGTCTGCCTGCCAAATCCGGTGGTAACGCTGGTGCCACCGTTGACTCCCAGTGTTTGCACAGACTCACTGTAGCCACCAAGCTCAAGGGCACGCGCTATCAAGGCAGAAAAGTCCTTGGAGCCATCAGGGGCAGCAGCAACGTGTACCAGCTCGGGGTAGGCAACAACCGAGGTGGTATAGACTCTGTCTGCATAACTCTCCCGAGGAGGCATGAGGCAATTGGTGGTAAAGAGTATGGGAGCAGGCAGGGCATCAAACTCCTTTTGCTGATGCTGCCACACCGTACCAAAGTTTCCCTTGAGGTGGGTATATTTCCTCAGCTCGGGATAGCCATGTGCTGGCAGCATCTCGCAGTGCGTGTAAATGTTTACTCCCTTACCCTTGCTCTGCTCCAGCAACATCTTCAAGTCATGCAGGTCGTGGCCGCTCACCACAATAAAAGGCCCTTCTTCAACAAGCATCGAGACTTCTACGGGTGCCGGATTGCCGTAGGCTTGAGTATTTGCCTCATCGAGCAGTGCCATGCAGCGTAAATTGACCTGGCCAAGCTCCATGAGCAAACCAAGCCAGGCGTCCACGCTCTGCTCCTTGGCAAGTGCGGTGAGACCTTTGATAAACCAGGCATCAACCTCTGCGTTGCGCTGCCCTAATACACGGGCATGGTGCGCATAGGCTGCCATGCCCCTCAGGCCAAATAAGAGTGTAGAGCGTAGCGAAACTATGTTTTCGTCTCCTGAAAAGAGGTCGCCCGCGCTCAAAGGGAGATTTCCTCCTGCGCGCTCACGAGCCTCGCGAAGCTTTGCCGTGTGCGCTGCCAGGCTCTCTGCTTCAAAGTTAACATTAGTCACCGTCATAAAGAGCCCGTCAACAATGAGATCAACATCTGCAAGATTCACCGTACTGGCTGCTGCCAGCCCAATCATCTCGCAGGTTAAAACATCGTGCTCATAAGCCACCTCGGGTTTTTTGCCGCAGACACCCGAGACACTACATGCAACTCCTTTGGCTGTTTGTTCGCACTGAAAACAAAACATGTTAGTCATAACTTACCCTTTCATTTACCGTTTACTTGAACCCACCAAAACCTCTTTCTCTTCAAGCCACATCAATCTCTTCAGGCTATGGAAAGTACTCGCGGTTTTCTGCCGATTGAGTAGGCAAATCCAGTGGGACGCGCCTGAGCGCTGGATTTGCCAACTCAATCGGCAAAGGACAGAGGGGTGCAGTAGCTTTGCACCGACTCGTCCCCGTGTGCAATTATTGCTGCAAACAACATACATGTTGCATTCGTAGTAGTATGTTGCATACGCAACATTTAGGAAGGTTTATGGTAGAAAACTCAATTATCAGCTGCTCGCTCTTTAGAGACATAGAGGCCAGCAGTGTTGATGCCCTTATTAACTGCTTGCGCGCAACAAAGCGCAGCTACAAAAAGGCTGAGTTTGTGTTTCATGCAGACAGCATGGCCAGCTCGGTAGGTATCGTAGAGTCAGGCAGTGTCAACGTCATCCAAGAAGACTACTGGGGCAACCGAACCATACTGGCACACTTGAAACCAGGCGAGCTCTTTGGCGAGGCTTACTCCTGTGCCCCGGAGCAGAGACTGCCGGTGAGCGTGGTGGCTACAGAAGATACAAGCATACTCTTGCTGGACTACCGCAAGATTATTTCCAGTTGCCCTTCATCGTGCGCCTTTCATGCCCGCCTCATAGCCAACATGCTTCACATCGTTGCCAGCAATAACATCAGGCTCACCAAAAAACTCGAGCACGTGTCCAAGAAGACCCTGCGCGAGAAGCTGCTTTCGTTTTTGTCTTCCGAGGCGGTGCACAGCAGTAATAGCACCATCACCGTACCCTTTGATCGCCAAGAACTGGCTGAGTATCTTTGCGTAGACCGAAGCGCCCTCTCTCGCGAACTCTCCAGCATGAAGCGAGACGGCATCATTACCTACAAGAAAAACCACTTTACCCTGCTACAGTAGGCCATTTGCGTCGTGCACATCTTAGCCACAGCCACAGAGTTGGCGGGGATTCTGAAGAAAAGGGGAGTTAATGGCACAAATATGCCCCTATGTACGAGCAGAGCTACCTTAGAAACTGTGAAACAAAACAGCAAAATAAGTCTACCAGCGCTTTTACCCTTGGCAAGGGAGAGCTTGCAAGGAAGAACAAGAGCAACTCATACACAAGGGCACTTTTGTGCCACTAACTCACGAAAACTCTCAAGAACTCTTAAGAACTCTCAAGAACTCCGACTCTGGGTACGGCAAGGTAGATTTTCACAGAAGCAGCACCAGCCTCTTCTCAGCTCAGCAAGGCAAGTGTATGCGCGGTTTAGCTGACACAGGGTACTAAACGTCCAGAAAACTCATACTTCCGGCCTTGCCTTCGCTGATAGTGCCTATGCAAGAAGCCTCTTTTCCTGTGAGCAAGCGGTAGTGCTCTTCAAAGCGCTCCTGTTTTTCAGCTGACAAGGCTATGAGCAGGCCGCCGCTGGTTTGCGGGTCGCAGAGCACACCCATGCGTGCGTCATACTCAGTATTGCTGAGTGAGCCTTGCTCTACAAATGCAGTGGCATAGTCTATGATCTTGGAAGCACCGCCTGGGCGGCAATGCTGTCGGGAGTATTCCAGAGCCTGGGCAAAGAGCGGAATTTGACTCCAGTCCAAAACAGCGCTGCAGTTGCTGGCTACCAGCATCTCATGTAAGTGACCAGCAAGTCCATATCCGGTTACATCGGTGGCTGCGTGCGCCCCAACGCCTTGCATGGCTTTGGCTTGGGCAGCGTTTAGCTCCTTCATCGACTGTATGACTTCAGTGATACATGCAGCGCTTTCCTTGCCTGCACTTACCGCAGAGAGCATGATTCCTGTGCCGAGGGGTTTGGTGAGATAGAGCATATCGCCTACCTGTGCTCCCTGGTTGCGTATGAGTTTGTTGGGATGCACGGTGCCCAGCACACAAAGCCCATACTTAGGCTCTTTGTCGCTAATGGTATGACCACCCGCTATGAGCGCATTGGCCTCAGCAAGGGCGCTGGCTCCTCCTTTTAGGATGTCGCTGGCGAGGTCTGGGCCCAATCCTGGGTTGAGCGCTAAAAGATTGAGTGCCAACAAAGGCGTGGCTCCCATGGCATAAATGTCGCTTAAGGCATTGGCTGCGGCTATTCTGCCAAAGTCAAAGGGGTCATCAACTGGAGGCGTAAAGAAGTCAACCGTGAGCACCAGTGCAAGTTCTTCACTCACCTGGTACACTGCGGCATCGTCGCTGGTTTCAAAGCCAAGTAGCAAGCGCTCATCAATGGGCTGGCCAAGGGCAGACAATAATACCTTGAGATCCTCCGGACCCCACTTGTCTGCTCAACCGCCTTTTGAAGTCAGTTGCGTTAGCTTGATGCGCTCTAGCTCGCTCACAAACAGCATCCTCTCTTTGGATCAGTTCTCTTTACTGGCTGCACCATAATCACTCATGGCGGCTTTTAAGCTGCAATCCAACCAACAAATACTTGAGGTTGCAGTTAAGCCCACACCGACAACGCAGGGTTGAGCCAGTAACGACTGATTTGGTCAAATGAAAACAATCATACAAGCAAAAACGAACTTCAGATTTATAAGTATACGATATATCGCGCTTATGCCTCGGTGTTGCGTTAACAAGGCTACGATTGAAGGCACCGAAGTGAAGACCCCGGATGAAGGCTCCGGATGAATGTGTGCTTGGAGTTTGCATTGTATAATTAGCTCAACGCACTCTCAGGAGAGGTCAATTACTCGGAACCCAAACTGAAATAAAACGGCTAGCCGTAGTGCAATATATTTCGACTATTCTCACACTTATTTGCCGTGAGTATACGAAGAGTGTTGATAAGTTTCAAGCTGTAATTCAAAGTGGTATTTTGGTGCAGGAACTAGAGCCACCATTTCTACGCCAGAAGCATTTGATAATTCAAGGAGAGTTTAGTTGAACACAGTACTACTTTTTATCTTAGCCATACTGGGAATGATAGTGACTATAGTGACACATGAATTAGGGCATGTAATAGTTGCTCAGCTCTGTAGGTGGAAGTGTAGTTATCTATTGCTGTTCGGAGTTCGTGTTCATCTCCACAATGGTTTTCGTTTTGAGCGGGTACCTCAAAACAATCTACTTTCGTTTGGAGGTGCAGCCGCAATAATCCCGCCTCAAAGCAAGGAGGGGCTCGCTCGTCACTATTCCTATATTCTGCTTGGTGGAGCAATAGCAAACCTAGTGCTGTTTGCATTGCTTGCAGGCTTTGGTCTGTTTATTAATCTTAACGACTTGCTTGTACTTAGTGCTATGCCGTTATTAAATGCGATTGTTGCCATACTTCCAATCAAATATAAATACTTCAGTACTGACGGCAAAAAAATTGCTAATCTTATGAAGGGTGGCGATGTAATGAGGGAAGAGATAATTAGATTGTATATTGGTGCATCACTCGAGAGTGATTCTATCCCAGTATTTACGGACTCTGACTTGAGTGTTCTGACATCATCAAGTGACCCAGTGTCTCAGTACTACGGTTACCTATATAGCATTTTCATGGCAAAAAAAAGGGGAGATTGCGAAGCCTGTGAGCAGTTGATAGCGCAGTTAGGGCGAGTAAAACTTGACAAACAATACGCTCAGCAAATTGACTCATTGTTTTCAGAATAGGAGACCTGTAGGAACATGGACGCTTTAGCTACTTTAACAATTATATAGCAACGGCACGTGTCGACTTGATGGAGTCCCCTTTGGCACCTATTACCCAAGACGCTGCGCTTGGGAGCATAGTACTTGATGGTCTGGTCGACTGCCTCAATGGCACTATGAACTTAGAAAAAGCACTGTCTCAAGCACCGTCTCAATTCGAAAACAGAATAGTCTTTACATAGTAGAATAAAAAACCAGTGGTTAACAACTTCAAATATGGTCTGGCAAAATATTTGCTAGGCTCATTTAGTGAGGTTCGCAGTAAAACAACACCATAGAACTAAAGGGAGTTGAGCCAATATCATAATAGGGCTTGACAGGCGGGGGGGGGCGTTATCATAGCTTTGTATGTGGCTGGCAGACATAGGCAGACAGGTTGGATTTACCTCATTCATCTCATCTTGTTGTTGACTGTTTGAACGTTTGTGATACAGCTGTAGAAAAACAAAGAAAAGTAAAAACTAGTGGGAAAGGAATTATTTATGAAGAGGATTACTATTCAACAAAGTAAGGAAGTATTCGGCGGCTACCACTATCTGGGGTTTGGAACTGAAGCATTTACCTATGGTGCAGCAACAATATATGTAAATTATTTGCCTGTTGCTGGTCATCGTTTAACAGGAACCCTGTATTTGCAGCCAGGCAAGTGGGGCAATGGGTGGTCTCGCTATTACGGTAATACGTATTGCCCATTGCATAACAAGTAGTTTATGAATACTATATTTACATGATGCGCAAGGGCAAAGCTGCCTTGGCGTGTCATGTAAATATTGGCTTTGGGAGTGTGCTTTGTGGGACTAGCGCTCCGACCTACTAGCAGCAATAATGGGCTCTGTGTTGCTTCATCAGGTCAGTGGGTCGGATAATCAGCGCTTCGTACTGAGCAGACAAGGTTTCTCTCTGCATAATGTCTTAAGAAAGCTACCTTGTTTTGCTTTACTTGAAGTGCTGTTTCAATAATCTTTAAAAACGAGGAGTTCATTTATTAACCAGGTAGCTATTATAAAGAGGACGGAAATGGAAATTGAAGGTGCCAAAAACTTGGACAGGGCTTAGAGCAAGCAGTCGTCTGCTGATAGCCTTACTGCTAGCCCTGCTATTGTTGTTCTCGATGCTTTTGACAGCTTGCCAACAAAGAGATGGGGATGATTATGTATACGCTTTTCAACAGAAAAGGGTAGACCTCCCTGGTGACGTCAAATTTGTTTTGGCAATGGAAAAGACCTATAGCGGAAAGCTATGGATGCTGGGGGTCAGTTCTGGCTCGGCTCACACTTTGCTTTGGGAGCTAAACGATGACGACTCTTGGAGTGAAGTATCTAACATCAGCGAGCTTCTCGCGCTGGGCGAAAGTGACGTTTTGGTTGCCTCACCAATCACAAAAAGTGAAAAAGTGCTGTGCATCTTTTTTGATCAGCTTCATTTGGAGGGTGGGCTAAAGTTTTATCTTGTTGATTCTGCGCCTGAGTCCAGTTTTCGTGAATTGAACATTGATACATCTCTATTCACTAATGAACATGATACGGAATCACGTCTGGGATCAATCGACCAAGTTTTTCCGCTAAACAATGATCGTTTTCTCATTCAAGATGGTTCAAGCAACTTGTTTGTCCTCGATAGCACTGCCGAGAGCATCGAGAGTGTTCCTTTTATGGATGGAGATGAACGCCCTTATTTGTTTTCTGCGGCTGAGCACAACGACAGCGTAATTGTATTATGCGAAAGACTGAATGGTAGCGAGCACTCTATGATGTTCTATTGGCTCGATATATCAACAGGGGTCTTCAGCAGCATTGACAACAATATGGAATTTGAGGCTTTATTGAGGGAGCATGAAGAGTATAGCCACTTCAAAGTGAGCCCAAACATGGAAGGTGGCATCAGCCGGACTGATGAGTTAACAATCTGCATAAGCAATGGTATCTATAAGTTTTCTGATAATGAGCTCGCAAAAGTTGCTGATGCAGACGGAACAGTTTTATCCGACCCTACTAAGACTGTCTTAGGATGTGTTTTTGACAATAAGGACGATTTTTATCTAATCTGCTGGAACTCTGATGGTTCTGAAACTCCCTTTTCATTGTATAAATACGAGAGAGTTTTCAATTCTTTTGAACCCTCAAGAGGGCTGAGGGTGTATACATTGCTAGATAACGCTGAAGTCCGCCAAGCTATCGCTCTTTACAAAGAAGTGCATCCTGATGTCAAAGTGGAGCTAGAGATTGGCATAGTCGCAGATAGCGTTACCGCAGAGGATGCTTTGAGAAACTTGAACATCGAACTACTCGTGGGCAAAGGCCCCGACGTACTTTTTCTCGATGGACTGCCCATAGAAGATTTTCTTGAGCAGGGAGTGCTTTTTGATCTAACGGACATATATGATGAGGCCATATCCTCTGGTCTTTACTATGAAAACATAATAAGCGCTTTTGTAGTTAATGGTGAGTGCAAAGTGATTCCCCTGCGCTTTGCGTTTCCTCTAGTCATTGCCAAGACGAGTGTGTTGGACAGGTTAGACAGTTTGCCAGCTTTAGTTGATTTAATAGAAGAGGCAGCCAGCAACAATCCTGAGTCAGCCTTATTTTGCGAAGTGTCAGTTTTGGACAACTTACTTGCCGCATATTATCCCAGTTTTTTTGACCAGGCAAGTTTTAATGCAAAAGCTCTGACGCAATTCTTTGAAGGTGTCAAAAGTTTATCGATAATCTTGGAGGCGGGCAACCAACGGGGGATCCATCCTGAGCCAGGCGGCAATGCCCACCTCGACACACACACAGCAGTTAATGATTCCACTGTTGGCAACCTCTCTTTTTGCGCTGACCCCAATCAGATTCTAATCTATCAGATTTTCATAGAACAAGAGTTTGGTATTTCTGAAGCTGTGATGCAAAACGTTGAGATTGATGCCGCTGCTGATGTGCTTTCACTTGGCAATAGAAAATGCTTTATACCTAAATCCTATGTCGCTATCAATAGCAGCTGTAATGAAATCGAACTGGCGCAATCCTTCGTACGTATGACGCTGGGCAATGATTACCATCAAAACAATCAAATGACAGGGCTTTCAATAATGAGGTCTATTATTGCTGATAAAACCAGAAGTGCATTCATTATGGGGCTTGAGGATGGAGGCCATCTGTTTGCTGAGCCTTTCTCAAATGAAACCTTAGCGTCGTACTATACACTCTTTTCTTCATTGGATACGCCTGTTGTGATTGACAGCGTTATCCAGGAAACTATCTATGAACAATTGCGCAGATATCTAGATGACGAGGCATCCCTAGAAGAGGCGGTAAGTGTTTCCGAAAAAATGATTAACCTTTATTTATCACAGTGATTGCTTATGGACAGTAAAACTGCACCATAGAACAAAACCGTCCTCGTGGGCGATGGATCCGTAGGGCTGGCAGAGAGAATTACTCTCGGCACTATAACTGGTAAAATTACCAAAAGTGCCTTTTTTATTGCAACACAAACCTCAAGAAACTATGGAGTGTGGTATGAGTTCTCAGCTGACCAAAGTATTTCTAAGCGCCATCCTTTGTTTTTCGCTTGTGCCGTTGATGAGTTCGGACTTTGCCTGGGCTGGTGAGGAAGCTGATGAGCTTGCCGCAGTTACCATTGGCAACGAGACCGAAGATGATGGTTTTGATGACCCTCATGGACTTCTTGAAGAAGTGCCTTCGGAGCAGCCGTCACAGCAGCCTGCAGAACAGCCTGCAGAAAGACCCGCTGAGCAACCCGCCGAGCAGCCATCAGAGCAACCTGCACAAAAGCCCTTAGAGCAGCCCTCAGGACAGCCGTCCGAGCGGCCTGTTGAAAAGCCTCTTGAAAAGCCATCTGAGAAGCCAGCCTCAGACAAGCCAGCCGAGCAGCTCATTGACCCCTTCAGCGCTGATGCACAAGAGCTTGCCCCCTTTGCAGCCAACGACGCAGATGTTGAGTCTCTTGCTGCTACACCCGTCGTAAGCTATCAGTCGCATGTACAAAGTGTGGGCTGGCAAAATGCGGTTACCAATGGTGCGCTTTCGGGCACCACAGGACGTGCTCTCAGAATGGAAGCTATCCGAATATCAGTCAAGGGAGTTACGGGTGGCATCAGTTACCGTACCCATGTGCAAAGGATCGGCTGGCAGAGCTGGGTGTCAAACGGTAGTTTGGCGGGCACTACAGGACGTGCCCTCAGAGCCGAAGCCATAGAAATCAAACTCACCCAAGGACTTGAGAAGTCCTATGACGTCTACTACCGCACCCATGTTGCCAGCTA
>WQXH01000029.1 GCA_009784945.1 Coriobacteriia bacterium
ATACATGGCTACTCCTTTTGTCCTTCACATTATAGCATATCTGCACGTTACGTAACGTGTAATACTCATAGAATTTGACAAAAGAAAAGGCCGTCTGACCTGCGGTTTCTTATGTAAGGTTAACTAGCTAAGCTGCGGAACAAACGCGTCTGACCAAAGTAATCCGGCAATGTGTTTATAGGTTAAATGATTCATGCTATACTACGGAGTTGGCAGCGAACTATACCCTGAAAGACGAGTGTTCAGCGCTCCTTGATCACCTCTTACCAAAGGTGAAGCTTGTCTAACATGGGCAATATGTTTAAACTCGAGACTGCTATTTCAACTTGAATAGTTTGGAGAGCTGGTTTCAAGGAGTACTTAATGCAAAAGGATGCATTTGTGTTACCGAATAATAAGCAGAACTTGGTAACAGGCAACGCCAACAAGATATCTCTATTCTCCCTCCGTAGGCTTAGGATGGTACTGAAATAATGGATAAAGCGTGAACATACTAGTGACATCAGTAGGCCGCAGGGCATATTTAGTAAAATACTTTAAAGAGGCTTTGGGAGATGATGGCCAAGTGCATGCTAGCAACTCCAGTGATTTGACGATAGCCTTTCAATACGCAGATAAATGCACCATCACGCCCCCCATTTTTGATTGCAACTACATTTCTTTTCTAGTAGATTATTGTGCAAACAATAAAATTAGCGCAATTCTTTCATTGTTTGATATCGATTTACTAGTGATTTCTGAGAATAAAGATAGATTCGAAGAGGTCGGAACTAGAGTCATTCTATCCGATTCGAACTTTATTAGAATATGTAATGATAAGTGGAGAACTCAAGAGTACCTTAGGGCCAATGGATTCTTCACGCCTAAGACATACATCACACCTCAAGACACACTAGATGCAATCAGATTGGGTGAGATGTCTTATCCAGTAATGGTAAAACCGCGCTTCGGTTGCGGTTCGATAGCTACGCTCTCCGCTAAAAATGAAACGGAGTTGTGTTGTTTTTACGATTATGTTACTCGTGAGATTAGTTCTTCTTATTTGAAGTTTGAGTCAGCAAAAACTAGCAACAAGGTGATTTTTCAAGAAGTGCTTGGTGGGCAGGAATATGGTGTTGATATTATTAATGACTTAACTGGGGCATTTAGAAGCACTATTATCAGAAAGAAGATAGCAATGCGTGCTGGGGAAACTGACATTGCAGAAATTGTTGAAAATGAACCTATTTATTGTACGACAAAAAAACTGGGAGAAATAACTGGCCATATTGGAAATGTCGACAGCGATATTTTTCTTGTCGATGGAGATCCTTACATTTTGGAAATGAATGCGCGTTTTGGCGGTGGATATCCGTTTAGCCATGCTGCAGGGTGTAATTTGCCAAAAGCTATTATCAAGTGGGCGGCTAACCAAATAGTGCCACTAAGTTTACTTACTGCAACCCCGGGTATTATTGCTTTTAAGGATTTAATCATTGCACAACGTTAGTCACTAGAAGAAGGAGCTGGACATTAAAAAGAGAAATGCGATCGTCCTGGCAGGAAAGCAATCACACATTGGACTGATTGCTAATTTAAAAGAGCGCGGCTACCAAACAATCTTGGTAGATTACACAAGTAACCCTCCCGCAAAAGGTGTTGCCGACATGCACATCCAGGAAAGTGCTCTGGACAGCACTGTTGTGTTAAGGATAGCTAAAGAATACAAGGCCGAGCTCGTTATCAGTGTGTCAATGGATTCAGCAAATATAGTTGCTTGTGAAGTTGGAGAAAAACTCGGACTGCCCGTTCCGTATAGTTCCGAGGCTGCTCAATGTTCAACTAATAAAGATCTTATGAAGGAAATAATGCTTGCTTACGACATACCAACCTCCAGATATGTTGTGGCACACAATTGCGAATGCTTAGTAGATCTTCCCTTGCTATATCCAGTTGTTATAAAGCCGGTGGACAGAACAGGTGGAATTGGAATTAACATAGCACACAGTTCCGAAGAGTTGCCCATATATCTCAATAAAGCACTTCAAGAAAGCTGGATGCACCGGGCATTGATTGAAGAATTCGTTGAGGGGAATCAGATTTCAGTTGATTGCTTTGTGCAGAATGGGCGTATAGAGACTCTTTTTATTCGAGACATACGGGTTAATGCTAAGCATGATAGTGCATACCATGGACTCAACTTCGGATCCATTTCTCCATCACGCGTATCTGGGGAGGTTACAAAGGCTGTTCGCAAAATCGCTGAAAGAATTGTCGATGCATTTCAGCTGCGCTCTACAGTCTTTTTGATTCAAGCGATTGTGAGCAATAAAACAGTAAGTGTGATCGAGCTTGCATTGAGAATAGGTGGCGGCTCAGGTGCTGAGATTTTGAAGAGCGCTATTGGCTTTGACCCGATCGATGCAATGGTAGACTCTTTTTTGCATTTACCTGTAAAACAGAAGGTTAGAGAGTCAGAGGGGTGTTTTCTATCTAGAGTTTTATATGCAAGGGAAGGTGTTTTTAAGTGTATTGAGGGGTGCAGTGAGCTACTGGAACGTGGTGTAATAGACAGCTTCCATGCTGCCAAAACAGAAGGTGCGCTCATTGGATCGGAAGAAAATACAAGACATCGAGTAGGGTACTTTATAATTAAAGCAGACACCCTTAAGCAAGCTTTAGAGAAGGAGCAGCATGTACTAAGCAGGATCGAAGCTTATGACGACATGAACGAACCAATGCTGTTGCGTGATGTATTTATTGATAAGGCATGGTGACACCTGAGCGCTGAAGGCGGATAGTGGGCTATCGGGTGCCCAAGGAGCATCAATCCCGACAACATACAAGTGCACTGTCTGGAAGTACTATGCCGACTTCTATGGCCGAGGTTGTTATAATCGATATATGATTCGCATCATCTAGCTTTAATTGCACAGTCACACTGTGTTACCCTCGGCTAAAAGCGGGTGAGCACCGCAGGATGATCCTCAAATCTGTATATTTGTATTTTGTCAATATATTCTTTCTACATCGCTGAACAGTTCCTCAATTTCGGTTTTATAGCCACGTTTGAATAATAGTTGAATGCCGCCCATTGATGCACCCGCATTCCCCTCGATTGCCACCCATCCCTTTTCGGTGTGACCCATATCCCATCCTATCCATTTGACGACAGGCTCTTTTTCTGACATTTCTTTTACCGTAGAAACAAGCTGTTCCCAGTCCGGCAAACAAAACCCCATGAACTCTGTGCCGGTGTCAGGATGACGCTCAATTTGCTCGCCAAACTCAGTGATTCCAGTCGTAATGCACTGGCCGCTGGCAACATCGACACCGACTAGAATTCCGCCCTGTGCGGCATTATCAATAAACTGTCCACCACTCCCAACCCTAAGTAGGCATTGTTGTATTATGATTCCGTATGATGTTCTCAATGTAACGATTCTTGCAGTATTGACCGACGTCTCGTTCATGGCGGACATTCTTTTACTCTGGCTCACACGCTCTTCCAGAATATGTGCTCCTTGTGCAATCAATTCGTGAAAGTATTCGCTTTTTGTTTTATTGAGTGACGGCATGCTAACCAAATCAACGCCCCTGCCTCCGCTCATTCCTACCTGTTTTTTGACAAAAACAGGGTGCTTGTTGACAAAAGACTCATAGCTCCGAAAGTGATTCTTCTTCTTGACAAGAACGGCCTCACGAGCGAAGTAAGGCTCATATTTTTTAAATGTAAGATACTTGTCCCCAAAAACATAAGCATCTAAAACACCGTTAGTTCGATTAAGAAGTATTTCCTTGTCTCGCACGGAAATATACTCCTTGCGCTGGTCTTTGTCTTTTTGCTCTAGGTTATACCCTACATATTCATAGGGGTAGAACCCATAAGCAAAACGGTAAAACCACATGTCGGTGCGTAAACGATCCTTGTCATCTCTGCTTTTATAGTCAGGACATTTCTCTATAAAGTTTTCAATCGACTCCTCCATGCCATATTCAGGATCAAGGGTTTGCCCAATCCACTTTTTTTTGTATTCGCTTACAACCTTTTCTTTTTCCACCCAGCTCGACTCAGCACGTTGTATATCCTTCTCAGTAATCATAAACTTTGTCCATTTTTTCAATCGTGATTTAGACGCTAGTTCTTCTGTAAACCGGGTTCTTGGGCAAAAAGTCCAAGCAGCGTCCCGAATAATGTCGTGTGCAAGCTTCTTGATACGCATCTACTCTCATTTCTTGAACATTTCCTAACACTCTACATAAGCCAGTAATTACACGTATGGAAACACATGTAGAGTAACCTGCAGCTATCCAGTATAGCAAAGCTCTATCGTCGTAACTGCAATACAACTCCCTTCATCCACCCCATTTTGTCAAAAAACTCCACCAGGGTGATTCTCGCAGGTTTGATTAAGCAAACTAGGAGAACGTAAGTGGCAAGGAATACAATAATTGAGATGGCCGCTAAAACAGCAGAGTCGCTTAGCGTTGTAACAATGACACCCTGAGTCGAAGCTGCAAGCGCTATTAGATAAAACCATTTCGAATTAGATACCATCTTATACACTGAAACATTTAGTAAATGCTTTGCAAAAAATAAAGCGATGGCTGGCAGCAGGAGTTGAGTTGCTGGAAAGAAAACTGAAAGAAACTCGTAGCCCTGTAAAGAACAATAGTGGAGCGAAGCAACCATTGGAACTAGATATATGCCTCTAATAATTACTGGTTGTCTAGGTTTTCCTTTTGCGAAGCATGCGTTAATAACCAAGAACGAAAAGAGCACATGAATACTACTAGCAAAAATTGACAGTCCAAAGAATGTTGCCGTATCCTGCCATTGCTGACCAAGGAAGAACAGGGTTATTAAGTCTCTGTAGACTAGCGCCCCAAAGGCAATCGGCACAACAATCAGTGCGAGGTAGTTTTGCAGCGAATAAAATATTCGGCTAAAACGCTCTTCATCGTCTTGAACCTTGGACAGAGAAGAGTGTAGAACTGGCCCGGTTGCACTTATGATTATCCCTATTATTCCAAGACTCATATGGGTTGTCGTTCTATAATATCCTACAGATGTGGGATCAAGATTAATAGCTATGATAAACACGCCTGCCCAGATAGTTGTCCAGTTTAGCAATGAGTCAATTATCACCCATATACTATACTTAAACATCCTCCTTAGTTGTTTAAGGCTGAACCTGGGCTCTGGCTTCCAAGAAGACTTTACTGTTAGCCATACAGCCAAAAATACATTGCTCGCTAGCGTGGCAATAATCAACGACCAATAGCTATAGCCAGCCAAAGCAAGTGGTACTGAGCCCAGAAATAACAGAGCTTTTGCTCCCACTTGACCCCCGAATAGAGTTTTGAAATCAAGCTTCTTTTCCAATAGCCCTGTTTGGACAGTAATAAAAGCTGTGAGGGGCAATGAAACCACAGCGAGAACCAGTACTGAACCGTATCCAGGCATGCCAGCAAGAGACACTATTTGATTGCTAAATAGGATAATCATTGACATTAGAATCACGGACAGTGTGATATTTATCCAGAAGGCAGTAGACGCACACAACGACTCTTCCTCGTCATCTTCAAATCGTTTATAAACTAAATATCTTTTAAGCCCTGTGTCAGAAATCATATCAGCCAGCGAGAACACCATAGTTGCCACAGCAACAATGCCAAATGCTTCCGGTGCGAGGATTCGTGCGAGAACCATCGTAGTTATCGGAGCTATAATCTTAGAAAGCACCTGGGTAACCATTGACCATCTTGCAGCATTTGCGGTCTTTTGCTTCAAATTATCTTGCGTCATTGAAAACCTGTCCACGTGGTTCTATCTACTTGACCCGACAAGCAATTATCGCTCAGGGTGCCTAGTGCCCAATCTAGCATTGATGTCAGTTTTCTGGGAAATCGAGCTTGTCAACTTCTGTTTCTTGCGCTGCGCACTCAAGACTTTTGATGCCCATACATATAGTAAGGAACCCAATGAATAGTGCCATCTCGTATCCCCGAATAAACGAAGGAGCCCATTGTATAAAATAGCCTAGAAGTATTACTGAACACAAGTTATAAAGATATGAGCCCTTTCCCTCTTTCATTTTATACATAGTGTACAGCAAAATAGACAAAAGCAGCACAAGCAGAATAACGCCACCAATGTAGAGTGTGTCTAGATACCCATTATGTGCTGACGAGTTCCTCAAGAAGTCAAGTCTCCATTGATCGGTGCCGTAGTACCCGTGTCCAAAGATGAAATTGCTCTGTATTCTGTCCAGTGCTGTATCCCATAACGGAGTTCTGCCGGTTAAAGTCATATTTCTATTTAATACATCTTCGATAAACCAAGCGAGCCTGTCGTATAGGCGAAAAACAATAATTAGTACGAAAAAGAGAATCGAGAAAACAAACCCCGTGTATGCATTGATTCCCCAAGGTTTTTTCTTGTGCATTAGTATCAAAAAAAGCGAAACCACAGATAGAACAATTATTGAGGTTGCTGACCCTATTAACACAACAGATAACCACGATACTAGCAAAAGTATCACTGGGCGAACGGGAGCTTTCTTGCGATCAATATAGAATCGAGCAAATGAAAAGGTGAGTGCCAAGAGAGCAATCTCAATAAGATGGTTTTTGGAACCGAGCAAGTGAATGGGGCTATCTGCCAATATTCCATCCGGGAACAGTAATATGGTCATGAAATTTAGATATATCAGTATTTCGAACAGGGTAGCATTGATTGCAATAAAGTCTCTAGCGTTGTTGCGGATCATCTCTTGATACGCTAGGCAGATAGCTAGTGGGATGAGTGTATGTGCAGCCGTCCGAAAAGCATCACCGCTATTAAGCAGCGTAATGAGTAATATATATAGCATGTACAATGCAACTAAAGCAAAAAAAATAGTAATGCGTAGATTAGTTCGACTAACAAAGAGCAGCAAGAGTACGGATATAGCTAACAGCACCATGTAAACAAGAACACCCTGAGTTCTTTGAGTAAAGAATTCAGGCTGTATAAACGAAATCGAAATAATCACTATCACGAATTTGCTGTATTCGTTTTTTTTCTTTTGCTTTACAGCAGCGTTTGCAGCTTCCATCACATCAATTCCAGTTTGCCTAATTCTTATGTATCAGCGAGCTCTATGCTCGCCACTCGAGGCTCAACGCAGCAACAAGGGCGTAAGCAGACAATTCTCACCCCGCTGGCACGTTGTGGCCCAACCTTCATATACGTTGCCAATACTGACATTTCTCCACCAAGACCAAGCGCTCCAATTCCTGCTTGGTTTACCATCTGAGTAATCTCATCTTCCAAACTACTTTGCTTATAATATGAACCAAATACCTGCGCTTCAACCATAAGAGCTGCCGCTTCATAATGAGACCGGCCGATTCCAATCGCCAATGTGCAGGGAGAGCAGCCTATTAGCGACACAGCCTCTATCCCCCACTCCACTATCTGGCCTCGCAATACCTCCCATTTATGCTGATGAAAAATGCGATAGCACCGCCCACGTATTGCAGGGCCGCCTCCTTCTAGCAAAACATGTAACCTTAGAACGTCTTCTTTGACACGCTTAACAAGCAATGGTGCAGACAATACTGCACTAGGATCGACATCTAGTCCACCAGATTGATCCAATCGGTCTACATCCTCCCCACAAATAGCCATAGGGCGACCTGGGAGTAAGCGCAGCCCCTGGGCAATGCCCTCCTCAACAGCTGAAAGCAATTCGCTAGTAATGGCATGCTGAGGCCCAAGTTCTAATAACAAGTGTGGAATTCCTGTATCGTCACATAACGGGGTGGAATTGACAGCAGCTACTTGTGAATTTTCCACAATAAGCTTCATCACCCAAGCCGCATGAGGGTTTACCTCACTAGAAATTGCTTCTTCCCACGCCTCAATCTGGTCAGGACGGAATGTGCTGCTCGCTCGCACAAGCGCTTCAGCAACCCTCTTTCTAATTTGCCTGTATTCCACTTAACTATATATACTCTCTCCGTGCGCCGCCGCAATAATCGCTGGGTATCCATGTACTTCTAAACGATAGAATGCTTCCATACCTAATTCTTGAAAAGCAACACATTCTGATTTGACTGTCTTGCTTCTCAAGAGCGCCGATACCGGTGGTATAATGGCGTAAACTGATTCATGCTCTTTTAGTGACCGAACTGTGCCCTCATTCAATGAGCCTTTCCCGAGGTGTAGCTTTACTCCAGCTATTCTTGAAAGAGGCACAATACAACCCTCGATTTCCAATTTATTGCTAGAGGTTGGCCCCACTCCTGCTGGGCTTACAGCTGAATGGAAAATCACTGATCCTTCTAGATGCAATCCCGCCTTGGCAAGATCCCCTGCCTTAGCCATCGACACGATCTTTGGCAGCACCGCATCGCGCCCACAATAAATCGTTCCGGAGATTTCTACCCTGTCACCCACTTGCAAGTCTCTAATAGTCTCTGGGTGCAGGGGCGTGTGCAAATCCTTAGTTTCGAATAGACTCTTAGCCACCAGCGTCACCATCTGTCAAAAAGAGTCTAGCATGCTGCCTATTGTTCTCAATCACACCATAAGCCTGTGCTCGCATATAGAGCTTTTCAGCCCAAATACGGTGAGGGTTAACCTCATTCATTTTATTGCCATTTTTACTTTTGACGACTCCGTCTTCTCTCTGCAACACTTGTAATGCATCCTCATGCTCCTCTCGAGTTACAGCAAGCATACCGTTAACGTAAGGAATATGAGTTGGGTGTATAACGGTTTTTCCAATGAACCCGTTTGCTTGATCCAGCAATATCTCTTGAAGTAAGCCGTCTACTTCTTCGTTAACTAGTGGCTCTCTCCTGAACAGCGAATCATGAACGCTGGATGAGAGACTTTTAAACTTACTCTCCCTAGAAACTCGGAAATACTCCCACACTGGGCCAGAGACACTATAATTGTTATCTCTTGCAAATACATTTAGGATGTCTTTAAGACAATCACTTACGGTTATAATGTCATATATTGTGTGAGTTGTTGTTCTGCGCACACCAAAACAAGCAGAGAAATCTGTGCCGCCTACTCTAATATTGAGCACCAGAGAGCGATGAGCATCCAATATTCTTTTAACTTCAAGAAGCTCAGCCATACGAGTCTCAATGAATGCCATCTCACGACTTTCTAAAATAGGCATTCCATACACATTCTCACTAGGATAGCGGCTGTTGAGCTCCTTCAGATAGGAAAAGTACTGTAGGCCATTTTGTGTATTGAATTTTGGGAAGTTAAATCCAGTAATCAAGCGTAAGTGCTCTTTTTTTATCCTCGCACAAAACGTACGGAATTGCTCTGGGCTCCTGACCCTAAAAACAATGAGGGGAATATCTGCGTACCTTATTACACCATTTTCAAGATACTGACTCAGAGTGTCCAGCAGCTTCAGCACATTGTCTTCAGCTGCTGGTATGTCGACTTCGCGACAAGCGTCTTCAAAACACATCACCATAGAGGTTAGCCCCGGATATTTCTTGTGCAGAATCTCCTTAGCAAAATCTCTGGTGCCGGGCATATACATGGTAGCGCCAAGGCAATAACGAAGAAGTGCAAGATCTGTATATTTATTAAACTCGACAGGTGCTTCCACAAATGAGAAATCTCTAACCTGCTGGTGGTGCCTCACAATAGCCTCCGATAGTTTTAAAATGTCCGTATACCATAGGTTTTTACTTTAGTGACAAACGCGTCGTTTTGCATATAGCATACTACTCTATTTCTACAATTAGTTACCACTTCGCTTAGACCTCACAGCCTCAGGATAGTAGTCGTCTATCATGCGCTGCACAAGCGCGACCTGCTTTGCCCGTTTTTTCGCATCATCTACCGTCGTATCCCAACTATGTGTTGCTGCCACAGACCCACCGGTCTTAAGGTAAATTGGTGCAGCTATCCTGATCATCTCAGGAACCTCATAATGTCGAATGAAGCCCCCTGTTGATTTGGGGTTCTCCGTGTGAATATCGATGGGTATGTCAATAGCCTGTCGCATGGCAGAAAGCATCTGCAATTGAATGTCTCTCACAGGATTGATAGAGTCAGCTCCAATGCTTTCTAGCAGTTTTGCGGAGCAGGGATTGCCATGGCCGGCATGAGCAGACACCTTGAATCGACATTCTTTTGGTATTTCACCAGCCTTGCGCATTTCATTCAACAACCAGAGGCAGCCTTCGTCATATACCAAAAAAGAATTGCAACCAAACCTGGCAGCTCTTTTTACATCCTCAACCGCACGAACAACTTGATCCTGTCCACGCAGGCGATAGCCCATGCGCATACCCTCTGGCGTATTGACCGAAGCGCTCGTATCTGTTGTTGCTCTCGGCCCTATTGAGAGAATCAAATCTGTACGCCACTTCTGAGCAAGCTCCACCATTTCTGATAGATCTTTGTCTGGGAGCAGCATAACCCCTTTTGTTTGCGTAATGCGGTGTACAGGAATACCATAGCCATCGAGTGCCTCCAGCAAGGCTTGCATTGGCTTAGGGCCTTGTATTCCAGGCACTTCATAACGATACTGGGCTCCATCATTGAAACGCTTTTCTGAGCTTGACAAATCATAGGCATCCCCTGAGGGTAGTCCTATTGAGTTCAAGAAGCTTTGTGTAGATCTGAGGCTTTCTCGGCTCATGCTTCATCAACACCTTTCAATAGAGTAGGTAACTCCAGCTTTCCGTTTTCTATAGATGTAACCATTGAGATAATAGCATTACTTTCATCAAAAGACCTACCTGCAAAGAGTGCAAGAGAGCAAAATTTCTCCTCAAGCTCTTCATTGGCCATAGGGTTTTCTGGCTCACCCTTAGGATAGTCTACTCTTTTGGAGAATACTTCTCCTTCATTGGTTGTGAGTGTCAACACAGCTGCTCTCTTATCAGGAACCAGCGCAGACAAATCGTCGCTTTCTTCTACTGACACCTTTTGCGTCAACGCAAGGACTCTCTGGTCTTGCAGGATTTCCTCTGTCATCATACCTGTTCCGTCAGTGCCAAATATGAGCGCTGCGGCTACACTGAAAGGAATACTCATTTTTGCAGACTGCATTCCCTTTATTTCAGTATGGTCATGACCTTTAACCGCCAGTCGATATGTTTTTACATTGACACTAGAGATACTATCTTGGCTGGCATCTATCTCTTCTCGGAGCCCGATGGCCGCCTCTACCGGCGCGTGACAATGTCTGCATGACGCGTACGCTTTACGATATATGCCTGTTATCGTGTACTTATGTTGCTCGCTCCGGTTCAACCAGGCATCGTCTATCTCTTCGGCCAATAAAGCAAGAAATCCTCGGCTGCCTCCTAAGATATCATCTGGTGCACAAACGCCAGTCTTGCCGATAAATGCCGCTGTTAGCCCATCCATCGCAGCGCGACCAGCGTTATAAGGCTTGAGATCACTGTTTGCACCAATTACCTCAAGCAGACCTGCAGCCGAGGCAACAGCTGCGGAGACGGTATCCTTTAGCTCTTCTCGCGTATATTCGCAGGCAGCTGCAATAGCAACTGCTGCTCCTACCGTCCCGCAGGTGCCAGTAGCGTGAAATCCTCTGATCTTATGCCCTGGCTGAATCATTCCTGCAAGCCTCAGCGTTGCTTCATATCCAGAGACCACTCCTCGTAAGAAGCTCTCCCCACTCATTTCCTTAATGCCTGCGGCAGCAAGCAGAGCTGAGATTACAGGCGCTCCCGGGTGAACCATGCCGAATCGACTGCCATCATCGAGTTCAAGATAATGCGCTGCCATGCCGTATAACAATGCCTTGTTATGAATAGAGCTACCAGACAATTGTCTATAGCGCTCAATGATTTTCTTCATTGCGTAAGCCCCCGCTAGAAGTACGCCCGTATAATCCAAGATACAGTTTTTTGCCTGCGCGCGTATGTCTTCTGGATAATTCTCTAATGAGATTGTATGGAGGAGGTCAACAAATGAGTCAGTATAGTTCATGAGCTAATCCAAGAATTATTGTGTTGCCACAAGATTAGGTTGCTGAGCTTCCAGGTTTCCATTGAAGTGGGCTTCCTCAGTAGCCCTATCTGTCAACTCCTGCCTAGTCCTGTGCCTGCCCTCTATCGCATCTTCCAATGAAGCATATCCATGCTTCGTGCAATATGCTCTCACATACTCACTGGGCACTTTCATGCCTACTATCACATTTCCCTCACTGCAATAGCCCATGAAACTACCATATCCAACCTCGCTGCGTAAAGCAGATGATTTTCGGTTAAACACCATCTGGACTAGTCTCACAGCTAGCTTGACATCAACTAACAAACTGCAGTTCTCAACATACCAGATGTCGTTGTCAAAGCGTTCCTGCCAGTTCATTGGTCGTCCTTTGATGGTAAGGCTCGGACACTCCAATCCTGGTCTGAGAGCATAGCGCATTTTGTGTCGATTGTTGAAGCGATCCCAATATACAGGTCGCAAGGGACGAGGACCTATCAAACTCATGGATCCGTTGAGGATGCACCAAAAATTCAGCAATTCGTCTAAGGATGTCTTACGAACAAACTTCCCCCATCTTGTAACTCGCTGTGAAGGAGGAAGCATTTCGCCATTTGCATCTTGCTCATTTGTCATGTTTCTAAATTTTGTGAGCTTAAATAGAACTCCGTCTTTGCCCATCCTTGCCTGATGAAAGAGAATGGGACTGCCCACATCAAAAAGAGTAATCAGGGCTATCATTAGGTTTATGGGCAAAGTTACCAAGAGCGCAATAAGGGCAACAAGGAAATCTATCACCCGTTTGCCCCATCTTGTATATAAGTTCATTTTGATATTTACAGGCTCCAGCATCATGTTAACGCAATGCAGGTTATCCTTTCGAATCATTTCTGCCAACTCACGCTTAGCTGACCTTGCTAGAGGCGTTATGTCTATGAAATTAACACCCACTTGACTAACTTGCCTTACCAAAAGAACGAATTAACTCACAAACAATCAGGACATCATCCTTGCTCATCCCGCAATGCAGAGGGAGCGTCAGCACTTGACTTGCTGCCAGTTGAGACAGAGGAACACTGACGTCTCTACCAACGCTGTTGCGGTAGCACTCAAAGTCATTGATGGAGGGATAAAAGTACTTACGCGGATAGATTTGATGCGATGCTAGGTAATCATTGAGCTGATCGCGCATGCGCCCATATTCAAGACAGTCTACAAGAACTGGCATGTACGAGAAGTTGGATTTGTACACACCGGTTACTTCTCTCTCAAGAAAAGTAGTTACACCTGGTATAGCAGCTAACTCTTCAAAGTAGATTGCTGCTAGGTTCCTTCGCGTATCGACTTCCTGGTCAAAATGCCTGAGGTTACAGATACCCATTGAGGCTGAGAACTCGTCCATTCTTGCATTGCCGCCAACAGAAACGACTTTTTCCGGACCAGCCATACCAAAAACATTTTGCAGCTTGAGCTCTTTGGTTATTGCAGGATCTTTGCAGCATATAACTCCACCCTCAACCGTGCTAAAGGCCTTAGTGGCATGAAAACTAATCATCGATGCGTCACCAAATGAAGCAAGACTTGCCCCCTCTAATTCTACGCCAAAGGCGTGGGCTGCATCATAAATAACGACAAGTCCATGCCTGTCTGCTATAGCTTGGATTTTCTCAACCTCGCAAGGGTTTCCATATACATGAACAGGCAGTAGTGCTGAAGTTTCTTCAGTGATGAGATCTTCAATTAATTCTGGATCCATGGTACAGCCTGGGAGCTTGATATCGCAGAAAACTGGCTTCAAACCAGATCTCTCAATGGCATGTGTGGTAGAAGCATGGGAGAACGCAGTTGTGATTATCTCCCCTTTAAGCTTGCAGGCTCTGATGATTGACTCCAGAGCCAAGTGCCCGTTACAGAATAGTTCGAGCTCCTCAACTCGTAGGTACTCCTTAAGCAGCTGCTCCAGTGCTCTGTGCTTGTCACCAACGTTGGTAAGCCAACGACTTGACCAAATAGAGGAAATTTCTTTTACATATTCATCAAAAGGAGGCAGCGATGGCTGCACCACATATAATGGATTAGTGCGATTCATTTGCCTTATCTCGTTTCCCTTCATCCTTCTCCAATAAGTTATGTGCCCAATGCTAGTGTGAGAGAGCCCTTCTCTCTATTTTGTTTTGTTGGTCCCCGTTACTCACGTCATCCTGTTCTTTGCAGAGCCGATACTGCGGCAGATCTATTCAGGTTTGCATACGCTCCCAAAGGCTTGTGCATGCTTCGTGCTTTGGCCAGGTAATCGTAGTGCTCTGGTATATGAGCATCACTCGCCAAAAAACTCACGAGACCTTCTTTAAAGAGGCGTTGAGCGGGCTTCTTGCTAGCACCCGTTCTTCCACCCACGATATAATCTGCTGATACCTGCAAAGCAGCTCCCCACCGTACAAGGTCATGCGCAAGATTAATGTCTTGCTGTATAGCCTCGTATCGCTCTGGGTGCGCTATAATCACCCGATATCCCCTACTCCGTAATTCAAATATCGTACGCTCAAAGACTCCATATTCGTAGGCGCTTGCCCGCGTAGAAAGCTCTAGCAAAAAATCATTGCTGCCATCAAAGCACAATTTGTCTGCCCAGTCCATACCGAGTTGCATAAACATGGTGTGATTGACCTCAAAACCCATCTTAAGTGGAAAGCCCTTTGCGTGCTTTTTCAAAAGCCAAAACGCCTCCCAAAAAGCGTCATAGTCAAAGTAAGGGTCGCGCACATGGGGAGTGCAGACGATTGAACTCACGCCGGCAGCCTTGGCAGCCGCAAGCATCTCCATGGACTTCTCCACAGTGGCAGGGCCATCATCTATTCCCGGCAGTATATGACTATGTATATCTCTCATGCCCTCAGTTACCTGCCCCAGTACCGTTTACCATTGTCATAGTGAGCAGAGCTGTCATAGTTAGTGGAGTCGTCATAGTTAACTGAGCTGTCATAGTTAGCTGTGCTGTCATATTGGGCAGAGCTATCATAGTTGGCGGAGTCGTCATAGTTAGCTGAGCTGTCATACTGGGTAGAGCTATCATAGTTGGCAGAACTGTCATGGTAGGCTGTCGATTGATCGTAATCGCCGTTTTGTTCATGCGCAGGCGGAGTATGGCTCTCTTCTGCCTCAGTCCCATTATCTGCGCTTTGTCTCTGTAAGCTCGGTACCCAACGACCTAAGGTTTTTTCTTGCGTTTTGCCCTCTATTTTTTCTCCCGCTTTATTGTAATAGGCATAATAGTACTCTGAGGTTTTGGTGTTACAGAAGTTAGCGCACACACCTAAGATGCGCGCATCAGCTTTTTTCAGTTGGTCATAAGCTTCCAACAGCTCCGAGCGTCTTGTTGACTCTGTCTTGACAACCATGATGGTGCCGTCCACCAGTGTTGAGAGAATGGCAGCGTCAACAAAGGTGCCCACCGGCGGTGTATCAAAGATTACGTAGTCAAGGTTGGCCTTGAGGTGCTCAACGAGCTGCTTAAAGCGATTCGATGACAACACATCAACCGGGTTGGGGATCTGTGGCTCAACATCAAGCAAATACAAATTGGGAACAGAGGTCTGGGTTACGGCATCGCTAATGGAGGCAGTCTTAGACAGCAGGGCATAGGCTCCAGCTTTGGGGTGCACATTCATGCGTGCTGCCAGCGTACGTCTGCGCATATCGGCCTCTACAATCAATACCCGCTTGCCCGAAGTAGCAATTGCCGTTGCAAGAGAGATGGCCACAAAAGTCTTGCCCTCGTTGGGAACAGAACTGGTAACTGCTATTGTTTTTATCGGTTCATCGGGCGACATAAATCCGATATTGGCAAAGAGCGTTCTTGCAGCATTTTGAACCTCGAGCTTGCCTGTTGATGATCTCCTTTTGGCCATGTTGCTATCCTCGGTCCTTCATTACTGGCATTTGGCCGATTACCGGCGCACCCAATAGTTCTTCAATTTCGCTTATATCCCTCACCCTGGTATTAAGGAGATCCTTTAAGATGACGAGCGCAATAGCCGCAGCAATGCCTACAAAAAACGCTACCATCGTATACATCAGTCGGGGCGGACCCGAGGGCGATTTTGGTTCTAGCGCCTCATCAATTACGTTGACGCTTCGAACGTCCATAATCTCTTTGGCTACCCTATCGGTTGTTCTCGCCAGCTCATTTGCAATAATGGCAACTGATTGCGCAGAAGAACCGGTGACCGAAAGTGTGAGGACTCGAGTATTGGTTTGACTGGCTACGTCAACTTGATACCCTGCCAGGTTGGACGTGCTGAGCTGGGCAGCAGCATCGCCAAGCACACGATTGCTCTTTATAAGCCTTGCCACGTCGTTTGTGAGCATCTGGCTTGCCGCAAGATCGCTATTAGTGAGCCCTTCGCTTGTGCCCTCAGTTGTTGTAGTGAGTACGTACATTGAAACACTGGCGGTGTAGCTGTTAGGCATCAAAAACCACGCATAGGATGCCATCACAAGGGCAAAGACAATAGGGAGCGCAACCATAAGATGCAAGTTCTTGCGCATAAGTTTTAGTAAATCAAGAAGGGTCATGAGCCACCTGGTTGTTCCTGAATAGTTGTATACGGTATTTTAATCTATTTTTGTGTAAAAGACCTCGAGCACTATCTCAAATACCTCATCCTTATCAAGATAATACTCGGCATATATTTCTCCTTGCTTCATCTCGCCAGGAAGCGAGATCGTCTTGACAGAACTCACCCTGTTTATAACCAGGGTTGTGGCAAGATAGGTTATCTCGCTGAGCGAAAGATTAGTGAGAGAGTGATCTTGCGCTTCATTATATAAATCGATGAGAGCTCCTACTTCTCCATTTACCATACTGAGCGCCTTGGGCACAAAGGCCTGCACATATTGAATCTGACGCGCTTGTCGGTCGAGTGATGAATCAAGCTCCCTGATATTGCGATATTGAACATACTTGTAGGCATTATTGCCCATGAGCAAGGTTTCTTGACCTTTGACAATGTTTGTACCAGGAATGGAGTCAAGAGGGGTAAGGCCCACCCCGCCGATGGTATCGTTTAACCTACCGATACCCGTTTCGTCGAGGGCAAAGTAGTAGTTAATGGGCATGCCATACATGACTCGAGGTATCACAGTGAGCACATTTTCGCAGCTTGTCTCCATGCCGTTGCCATAAGAAAACGCCAGGCATATCTGCATGGCTCTGGTTTGCAGGTATACACCATCATTATTGTACGTATCAACGTCTGCCATGGAGTCGCGCGGTATGGAGATAACCGTTACTTTGCCAGTATTGGTATCAATGGCAATTACCATGACAGTGTCTGCCTGCCCCTTTTTTGTGGGATCAAATCCAGAAACCGTTGCTCTATCAAAGCCGATAAAAGCGAGTGAAACGATGTCCTCGTTAAAAGCATAGGTCTGACCGTTGTGCTCGATGGTCATGCCGTTATCGGCGGCAAGGGCACCACTTTGATCCATAAGTTCTGCATTAGGGGTTGCATGGAGATTCATTCTTCCAATGAGGTAGTTGATGCCAAAGACCAGCACCCCAGCAACCATCAAGGCAAGAGCCGCCAAGCCACAAATGTAGACCCAGCGTGGTATCTTCTTTTTTTTCTTTCGCCTAACCCTCACAAGGTCGGTAGCATCTTCTTGAGAGCTGTCCTCACCCTCAAAGACGTCCTCACCCTCAAAAACACCCTCAAGCTCAAAGCTTCCAAAGGGGTCATTTGGGTTGGCTGAGCAATGTGGCTCAGCTGTGTCATTTGAGCTGACGAAGTCGTTTGGCTCGGCAAAGTCGTTTGAGTTGGCGGAGTCTATGTATTTGGAATCTGACATGTTCTCCCTCAGTACGTTAACTGCTCATTGATGAGTAAGCCGGTTACGATATACCTGTTGTTGGTGAGCAAAAGGTTTTGCATACAGGTGCTCAGCTGCACGACTCGGTCAGTCGCAGTGAGGGAAACTCCTTCTCGGACATTGCTCGAAATCGAATCTGGACTCGTTACAAACTCAAAATACTCAGCCAGTGTTTCTTC
Source organism: Coriobacteriia bacterium (assembly GCA_009784945.1). GTDB lineage: Bacteria > Actinomycetota > Coriobacteriia > Coriobacteriales > UBA8131 > WQXH01. The sequence continues at coordinate 18,022 of WQXH01000029.1, forward strand.
TTGCAAAAAGCTGCCGTTGGTATTGATGATATGACGATCGTCATACACATACGCAGAGATGACTTGATAGGTCAAAATGTGCTCGGGGGTATAGATGACGAAGTGTTCATGGGTGTCAAAAAATTCCCTGCTGCTATAGTTGTGCAAGGTGGCAAACATAATATCGGTATACCCCACATGACCGTAGATGAGTGTAACCGGGTCGGTAAAGCTCCTGTTATTGACCCGCTCGGTAAAGAGCGTGCCTGGAGGATAGTGATTGAGCTCTATGTCATGATCAAGATACACGGAGTCATCGGTGGGGTGTTGGCAGATTGGGTAATCAACAGTAGTGCCGGGAACGGTTATCCATGCGTGAACATCGGCATTGATTGCCCTCAGCGCTTCAAAGTCAATGGGGTTTTCTACCCTCTCGGCTTCTTGGGGGTGGCTGACAGCCTCTGGACTACCCTGCGGCTTAAACTCAACAACAGTCGATGGCTCCTTTATACTTTGGAGATACACCCCATACCCAATGGCACCTCCAATTATCAATAGAAACGACAAGCCCAAGGCGATATATGGCAGCCTTCCCTTTTTCTTTTGCTGCCTTTCGTCTTGGGGTGATGGATAATCCTTGTTTGTTTCTTGTGGTGTCACCTTGTATATCCTGTTGTCATCTCCCCATTATCCCAATGTTGCAACAACCCTATGCAACTCCTTTGGGGCTTTCAACAAAAAGGCTCGCAATCCTTGTTGAGGAGCAAGCCTTTGTTGCTGTTATGTGGAGTAAAGCTTAGTTGTGCAATCTCCTCCGTGCAAAGATTACGGTTGTGGCTCCGAGTGCAATGACTGCTCCCGCAGCAATAATGATGAGAGAGAAGGGCATGGGCGCTCCAGTGAGAGGAGAGGTTGGAGAGGTTGGAGAGGTACCTGAGGCTGCCGGGTTATTTGGTGCAGCCGGGTTATTTGGTGCAGCCGGGTTATTTGGTGCAGGTGTATTTTGCTCTCCAGGTGGCGTCGAAAGCAGTGACTCCGGTGCTTCCATAAGCGCAAACGTGCTCAAGTGGTCAACAGAAATGGTAACGAAGTAGCCGGTCTCAGCGCTGCCAGTGGCCTTAATAACAGTCTCATGAATTGCATGACCACCTACAAAACACTCTTGAAGTACAAGGTAGGATCCCGGTCCACTAACAGGAAAGCTGATGGCAAGCGTGCCAAAATCGCCCGTGATATCATACAGCTTATTGCCTTGACCATCATGAACCCACATGCTGATATCAAAATAAATAGCACCGGTTCCATACTCATTGGCGAGTCCCGAAAGAGCAGCCGAAGGATTACCAACCTTTACATCAATATTGGTATTGGGTGGAAGGTTGCCCAGACCGCTGGTGTCCAGACTCACCTTTCCATGCGGCGTATCAAACACCAAAGTACCGCCTGTAGGACTTTGTGCCGCAAAGGCAGTAGCCGTCGAAAGTGCAAATAGTAGTACTACTGACAGGATAACCGATAAAACGCTCTTCTTCATTTTAGCCCCTTCACTGAGCATAATAAAAACAACGGCCTATTCCGCTAGGAGAAAGATTAACATATGCTCAGTGCAAATGTAACGAAAAAGTACAATTCTTTTTGCAAATGGTCAAAGAGAGTGGTAATATTTCGTTTACACCGTTGATGAGGATGTAACGTCTGCGGCGCGCATACAGAGAACCGGCAGTGCTGAGAATCCGGTAGCAAGCGAACAGTCAAATGGACCTCGGAGGGCCAGGAGGAATCCTGTGTGGAACTTGGCACGAGCTAAACCCACGCAGCTAGTATTCTTGGACGGGAGTTCCCGTTATAGAACTGAAGCGTGATGGCGCTTCGTGAGTGGCTGGCACAAGCTGGCAAGCGAGGGTGGCACCGCAGGAGACTTTCTCCCAGCCGCAAGGCTGGATGTAACAAAGCTCTTGTCCCCGCATCGTAGATGTGGAGACGTGGGCTTTTTTTCGTGGAAAAGTCACGTTTCCAAAAAATGAAAAGGAGATTGACATGTTAGAGCACAAAACCTTTGCACAACCAGGAAGCGACCCGTACAAGATCTATCTGGCCGAAGACGAAATTCCCACTGCGTATTACAATGTGAGAGCAGACATGCAAACGGCGCATGCTCCCATCTTGCACCCTGGCACCTTGCAGCCCGTTGAGTTGGCCGACCTTGAGCCGGTGTTTTGCACCGAGCTTGCCAAACAAGAACTCAACACCACCGACCGCTTCATTGATATTCCCGGATCAGTCATGGACTTTTACCGTATGTATCGACCCTCGCCACTGGTGCGTGCCTACTGTTTAGAAAAGGCTCTCGGCACCCCCGCAAAGATTTACTACAAGTACGAGGGAGGCAACACGTCTGGCTCACACAAGCTTAATTCGGCCATTGCGCAAGCCTTTTATGCCAAAGAGCAGGGTCTTGCAGGCATTACCACCGAGACAGGGGCTGGACAATGGGGTACCGCACTTTCTATGGCCTGCGTGTACTTTGGGCTGGACCTTGAGGTCTTCATGGTTAAGTCGAGCTTTGAGCAAAAGCCGTATCGCAAAACAATCATGCAGACCTATGGGGCAAGCATTACTGCTTCTCCTTCTGACACAACAGCCGTAGGGCGCAAGATGCTGGAGGACTACCCAAACAGCGTAGGCTCCCTTGGTACCGCAATCTCTGAAGCAGTTGAGGCGGCGGTAAGCAGCGGCGGAACTAAGCGTTATACGCTGGGCTCTGTACTCAATCAGGTCTTGATTCACCAGTCTATTATCGGTCTGGAGGCCAAGGCCGCACTGGCAAAGCTCGATGTGTACCCCGATGTAGTCATCGGCTGCGCTGGTGGCGGTTCAAACCTCGGCGGTCTCATGGCGCCCTTCATGGCTGACCGCCTTGCTGGAAGGGCCGCTCCGTATTTCATAGCCGTTGAGCCTGCGTCTTGCCCCTCGCTCACCCGAGGGCGCTTTGCCTACGACTTTTGCGACACAGGCATGGTTACGCCGCTTGCTAAGATGTACACCCTTGGTCACGCTTTCATGCCCTCCCCTTCACATGCAGGCGGACTACGCTACCACGGCATGAGCCCCATTCTCTCCCAGCTCTATCATGATGGCCTTTTGAATGAAGCCAGGGCAGTTGAACAAAACGAGGTCTTTGAGGCGGCCTTGCAGTTTGCTCGTAGCGAGGGCACCCTGCCTGCCCCCGAGAGCGCCCATGCCATACGAGCAACTATAGATGAAGCTCTCAAGTGTAAAGAAAGTGGTGAGGAAAAAACCATTCTCTTTGGCCTTACCGGAAACGGCCTCTTGGATTTGAGCGCCTATGAACAACACCTCAACGGAACCATGAGCGACCGCATACCCACTGATGAAGACCTTGAGCGCGGCTTTGCCACCATCCCCTCGCTTCCTGGTATTCAGTAAAGTAGAAAGACTTACGATCCGGCCAGCTCCCCGTAAACAAAAAGTTCGGCTGATGCAGGTGGGATGTTCTGCATCAGCCGGATGAAATCCCTTCGCTTGGCGGGGTAAGGATCAAGGCGAAGGTCGGTATAGCGTTGTTGTGGCTGCACTCATTGCCAGCCGTTGTGGATCTTGAAGTTGACTTACTCTTCAGATCCGTGTCGGGCATTTTGGAGGTTGATGATCATAGTGATCATCAACCTCCTCACATGCTCTAAACAGTAAAGGAAGCGCTTTGTGCGTAAGCAGGTTGCTGCTCACCCACCCGGTACTTCTCGTCTTCTTTCTCTTTGTTCTTGACCTTCTTGCGATTGATTGCAACAACGCCCAGAACCAGTGTTACCAGGAAGACTATGAATTGGAAGATCGTCCAGTAGTCCACCCAAATCATCGGGAGTCTTATATCCTCGGTGAGGATGAAGAGTATGATGCCAATGATTGCAAGGATGGCTGATACGATGATCCAGCCGATTCCACGACGGCGACGGATCTTGTCGTCTTCTTCTTCCAGCTCAGAAGCGTCTACGGGCCTGCCGTTGGCAGCCATGGCATAGCCATACTGCTCTCTTTCTAGGCGGATGCGCTCGCGCTCTTCTTCTTCTTCGTCATCGAGCTTCTTGCGCCTTGAGCGTACTATGGCAAATACGAGAGCTAAGAGACAACCAGTAACCATCAAGATGAGGTTCAGGAGAGCCCATGGCCTGCTTCCTTCAGCACCAAACAGTGGTACACCCGTGCCATCAATGCCTTGATTAACGGTCGGTGGAACCGGTGTAGTTACGCTTGCCCCCAGTATGCATATGGCGGTAATAGTGGCATCTTCTGTCACGTTAGTCCAGGCGCTTGATGTCCTATCCCAACGTTGGAAGATGTAACCGCCGTGAGGTGCTACTGTTGGCGGCGTTACGCCTCCGCCGTAGTTAACCGTGTGAGTAGCCAATACGTTGCCATCGTGATCGACGAAGGTAATGGTAAAGGTTATTGGTGCATATTGCGCCGTTACCGTAAAGCTGGAGGTGACGTAGTCAAACGCTCTGTCCCATCCGGCAAAGACATAGCCGGTGCGTGTTGGGGCAGGCGGTGCACTTGCTGCTCCACCGTAAGGTATGCCACTGTCAACTGATATAACTCTGCCATCCCAGTCCACGAAGGTCACGGTGAAGGTCGGAGCCGGTGCTGGTGGTGCTGGTGGTGCCGGCGGTGCTGGTGGTGCCGGTGGTACAGGTGGCGCCGGTGGTACTGGTGGGATTGGCTTCCAGTTGGCAGTTACCGTTACATTTGCCGCAGGCATCGTGAAGCTCGTTGTGGGAGAGCTTGGATTGAGCAATGTTACTCCGCCTTGGTCGACCGTCCAGCCATCAAAGGTAAAGCCTGGTCTTTGTCCAGCATTAATCTGTACGTTCTTGCCCGCAGTATAGGTACCTGCACCGGTTGGGTTTGCATAGCTGTTGTTAACCGTAACGGTGTACTCAATAGGCTTCCAGACCGCATAGAGGACGGTATCGCGCGTTATGGTAAAGGTGCTGCCTGCGGTGTACTGCGGACTTGTGGCACTCGGAACGGTTGACCAACCAAGGAAGCTGTGCCCTGTCTTGGTGAGGTTTGCCGGGCCAAGTACAGTGACCTTGCTGCCACTCTCGTAGGGGTTGTTAGCGTCTACCGGTGCTGAGCCGCCAGTATTGGTGTTGCCATTGTAGGTCACTCTATAGTAGGTGATGGGCTCTGGCACCACAGTTGCCTTGTCGGTTGCCGTTGGAGTATCGGCATTGGGATTAGGCGGTGTTGAGCCAGTCTGGACAAAGAGATTTGCGGGGTTGACAATGTTGCCGCTCTTCCAGTTGGAGTTAACCTTGGCGGTAATAAGCACTTCAACAACAGCGCCAGCGTTTGCCTGGATCTGAGCCTTGGTAAGGGAGATGCTCAGGCGTCCGTTTGACTGCGAGATGCTCAGCGCCACGTTGGGCGTTCCAATAATCCTTGCAGAACTCGATGCTGCAACAAAGTCGAGGGTCGAGGGCAAATCGTCAGTTATCAGTATTCCGTCATAACCTGTCGTGTTAGTGGGAAGGGTAAAGCTCACCTTGAAGCTAACCGTATCTCCCACCTTCTTAAACGTGCTAGTGGTGTTCTTGCTAAAGTCCTTGATGGGCTCTATGTCGCTGATTTCTTCTCTGTCTTTGCCGGCAGGTACACCATTAAAGGCAACAGTTGCGTTATTGATGATCTTTCCTTTGGCACTGGCTGCAACGGTAAACACTGCGGTGATAACCACGTCTCTATTTGCAAGACTGGCTGCAGAATTAGCCGTAAAGGTCACGGTGCCTGAGGAGTTTGATGCGGTAAAGAGGCTGGTTACGTTAGAGCCGTTGGCGGTTGCACTGAAGCTCTTATAGGTTACCTTGCTTGCGTCATAGGTATCGGTTACCACTACTCTTGAAAGCGGGTTGTTGCCTACCGTGCCAGGAGCAGTAAAGCTGATCTTGTAGCTCAGGTCCTTTCCTGGGGTGTAAGTATCAGCCTGAACGTCCTTGGTAAAGTCCACATACTTGGCGGTTGCGTCATCATCTGCCACCGGTTGGTCTTGACCAGGAACAGGCCTGGTGCTGCCAGTCTGTAGGTAGAGCTGTGCGGTGTTGACGATGTCGCTGGAGCCATCCCAGTTGCTGTTGACACGAGCGCTGAGAGTGATCTCTACAACCTTGCCTTGGTTGGCGGCTATCAAAGCCTCATTGAGGTAGACGCTTACCACGCCGGCTGAGTGACTAATGGTAGTGAGGCCAGTGGCTCCACCTACCTTGACGCTCGAGCCCACAGACTGATAAGTAAGTGAGGACGGCAGCGCATCGTGGACAAGAAGACCTCTGTATCCGCTTGCATCCGTTGGCAGGGTAAAGCTGATGGTAAAGACTACCGTATCTCCTACCTGCTGGAAGAAGCTGGAGCTTGACTTGGCAAAGTCATTGATGGGCTGGATGGGCTTGACTACCTCTTCGTCGCTGCCACCGGGCAGTCCGTTAAAGCTTACCGAGGCGTTATTGACGATATTGCCAGTAGCACTTTGATTTGCCGTAAAGACCGCAGTGATGACAACTTCCTTGCCAGCAAGGCTTGCAGCATTGGCGGCATTAAAGGTCACCGTGCCTGCGCTGTTAGTGGCGCTAAAGAGGCTGGTCACATTTTGTCCACCGGCGGTTGCCGTAAAGCTCTTGTATACCACCCTGCTTGCATCATAGGTGTCGGTTACGACAACAGAACTGAGGTCGTTGCCGCTTACGGTGGCAGGCGCAGTAAAGGAAATCTTGTAGCTGAGATCCCTACCTGGAGCATAGGCAGCGGCCTGAGCATCCTTGGTAAGATCGCTTACAACTACTTCATCATCGTCATCTCCGGCAGGTGTGCCGTTGAAGTCCAGGCTTGCCTTATTTTCGATGAGGCCTGTTGCAGTGGTTGCCACGTCAAACTCTACGGTAATGACGATGAACTTGCCGGCAAGCTCTGCTGCATCTGAAGCCGTAAAGCTTACGGTGCCAGAGGCGTTATCGGCAGTGAAGAGACCGGTAGCAACGCCGTCAGCCGTTGCTGTAAAGCCCTTGTAGCTTACCTTGCTTGCGTCATAGGTGTCGGTTACCACGATGGTGGCAAGCTCGTCTCCAAATACGTCTTCGGGTGCACTAAAGCTGATCTCATAAGGAAGCATACCGCCCGGTGTGTAGGCTGCTGCCTGAGCATCCTTAGAAAGGTCTACGTACTTGGCAGTAGCGTCATCTTCTGCGGCAGGCTCATCGACTGCTGGATCAGGCATGTCTTCGCCGGTTTGTACGAAGAGTTTTGCCGTGTTGGTGATGTCACTTGAGCCATCCCAGTTGTCGTTTACGACTGCTGCAATGGTAATGACTACTTCGCTACCTTCGTTGGCGTGGATGAGATCCTCACTTAAGTACACGCTCACTACTCCAGCACTGTGATCTAAGCTAACGGACGGGGTAACTCCACCAATCGTAATACCAGAACCCTGTTCTTGGAAGGTGATTTCTACAGGAAGTACGTCATATACCAGTATGCCCTTGTAGCCGGCTGCATCTTCTGGAAGGGTAAAGCTTACGGTAAAGCTTATGGGGTCTCCCACCTTTTGGAAGAAGCTTGCAGTGGACTTGTTAAAGTCATCAATGGGTTCAATATCAATGATTACATCATCATCATCGCCACCAGGTAGACCGTTGAACTCTGTAGTGGCGTTATTGACAATGGTGCCTTCTGCTGTAGCAGCCACGTCAAAGATAACGGTGATGACGACTTGTTTGTCCGCAAGTTCTCCCGCAGGATTTGCGCTAAAGATTACGGTTCCCGTACCGTTATCGTCATCAAAGGCTCCGCTTACGTCAGCGCCATCGGCAGTTGCACTAAAGCTCTTGTAGCTTACTTTGGTTGCGTCATAGGTATCAGTTACAACTATGGTCGAAAGAGGTTTTCCACCTGCCAAAAGAGGTGCGGTAAAGGAGATTTCATACGTCAGCTCCTCACCAGGTACATAAGCAGCTGCCTGGGCATCTTTGGTAAGGTCGCTTACATCTACTTCTTCATCGTCTTCTCCAGCAGGCTTGCCGTTAAAGGCTATGTCTGTGTTGTTTTTGATGGTTCCTTCTGCATCAGCTGCCACAT
>WQXH01000030.1 GCA_009784945.1 Coriobacteriia bacterium
ACTTTGTCCCGTTGCCACAGTAAGGCTGAGAGCGCCTACTGTAATTGAGCTTGTGGTTGTGGACTGTGCAGTAGGCACGGCATTGAGCGGCGACCCATCACCTTTGGCTACCGCACTGGCTGTGATGGTGCCCGTGGGCACAATAGCAGTTGTAGCACCTGTGACATTGGCAGCAGGTATGCTGGTTGAGCGAGTAAGGGTGACTGCACTTGCGATATGCGTTGTTGGTGTTCCGGTAATAGGAATGGTCACAACGGTGTTGCTCGTTCTTTGAGCTGTTCCTGCGCTAAGCCCAGGAGGAAGATTTCCTACAGTAAAGTGAGAGGCAGTTATTGGAGTGGCATAGGTGCCGCCAGTCAAGGTGTACACAACACTTGCACCGCTTACCGTTTGTCCAACCTTAAGGCTGCTAAGACCGGTAGTGGTAACTGTTATGCCAGTAGGCGTTGGGGTCGATAAGCTCCTGATTGCTTTATTGACGTTGAGACGTCCACCTGTGCTTACAGCATTGGTGAGCGAAGGAACAGTATCTACGCTGGTCAAAAGAGTGTTTTTTAGTTGCGCCGTAGTGAGGTTTGGTGCACGAGACAGTAAGAGTGCTGCTGCGCCTGATACATGTGGCGCAGCCATTGAGGTGCCGCCAAGCGTTTGATAGCCACTGCTGTTGATGTAAGTGCTTAAAATGTTTGTTCCAGGAGCAGCCAAGGCTACGGTGTTAGTGCCATAGCAGGAAGTGGCGCTTCTCGTGTCATTACTGTCTGTGTTGGCAACAAAAATCACATTTCCCAGTGCGTGCAGAGCAACAAACATACTATCGTTGTCTCTATTTAAACCTGAGTTGCCAGCTGATTTAACAAAGAGACCTTTGTAATCACGTATGGCATTAGTGAAGGCCTGTGACGCAGCAATGCCATAGCTCATGCTAACGACTGGCAGCCCAAGCTCGGTTGAGTATATTATGGCTTGGGTCATCAGCGCCATATTTGAATTTGAACTGGAATTGCTCTCTGCAATTTTTATCGGAACCATTGTCACATTCCAATTGACACCTACAACTCCAATGCCATTGTTTCCCCTGGCTCCAATGGTTCCAGCTACATGCGTACCGTGCCCATCGTAATCTGAGATATCGGCTGCAAGGCCAAACGCATTCTGAGCCACATAATAACCGAGGCTACGGTCAAGATTTGCTGTTAAATCAGGATGGTTATAGTTAAAGCCTGTATCCAGTACGCCAACCCTAACGGAATGGCTGCCGGTAGCAAGATCCCATGCCTCCGGTGCCTGGATTTTCTTCATGCCCCAAAGGTCACCAAAGAACGGGTCATTGGGAACTACATCCGGGCATACAATATAATTTGGCTCGGCATAAGCTACATTGGGGTTTTGCTTTAAGATTTCTATAGCGTCAAGCACGCTTTCTTTAGTCTCGAGAGCCAGCTCGATAAGATAGACCGTCCTCGATGGTTGAGCTGGACTTTGAGGTTTTGTAACCATAGGCATAGCGTCTCTGGTTGTTTGATAGAGATCTTCTATGCTTGCAACATTGAGCCCAGGAAACAATGCCTCTGCGCTTTGTGAGCTTTGAGGTGTTACAACCCCGGGCTTCATTCCAACGAGCACTTCTCCTGGAACAAAGTCGTCTTTATAGTTTTCTGGGTTATAAATATTTTCAAGCTGGGCTACTGAGGGCTCTAGTGAATGAGCTGATTGAGTTGGTATTGGTGAGTTTTCTTTGACAAGCGAGTCAATTTCTACTGCTTCATTAATGATAGTGATTTCTTGACTGGCCTCGCTTGAGCTTCCTTTTTCTTGTGGCTCTGCTCCAAGCGCAGCTTCATCACTCAATCCATTGCCTTGATCCACTATTACCAGGGGCAAATGCGGACTTGGCAGTATGATTTCTAGCGAGTCAGATGTGCTGACAATTGCGTTTTCTAGCCCCCCGCTTGGCTCGTTGTTGACGTTGTCATTTGCATAAAGTGGCACCGTACCAAAGATGAGTACCGTGCAGAGCATGAGTGCCAATACTTTTAGGCTAAAGCTTTTCAATGATTTCATTTTTCCTCCGCGAAAATCTTTGTTCTTTGTAGCCTGGAGTTTTATAAACCTGGTAAACCGCAAAGCAGTCTGCGCAAACCTAACACTATTAAGTTATACCTCTAATAAAATCCTTGCTACTACCAATTACCCAAGCCTTTTATGTACTACCATGCAACGCAAAACTCATTCCCCAATAACACCTACCCCAAATAGTCAAAGACCTTTTGCTCACGAGGAGCGCCCCTTTTGGCAGACAATCGGCCAGAAGCCCACTTTAACGTGCCCTCATACAAGCACGACAGTCTTAGACACTTAAATACTACGTAAGGGAGGCTGCTGCCAGGACAATTGTTACCAATTCGTTAACACGAGTGTTCGGGTCTCAAAGGAGACAAAAGGGCACGAGGGGGTGACAAGGGCACGAGGGAGTGACAAGGGGACGGGGCGTTTGTCACCTTATAAAGGTGACAAACGCCCCGTCCCCTTGTCACTCCCTCGTGCCCTTGTCACCCCCTCGTGCCCTTTTGTCTCCTTTGAGACCTCAATAAATAAACGACACCGCAATTACTTTGAGACCAAGGTGAATGCCAAGCACAGGACCTACTTTCTGTAGCGTTATTTTTGTCTGAGGAAAGGCCTCCGCTGCAACATGGTACAGGTTGCTTGCCAGGTGGTTGTCGCCAATGTAATTGATGACAACCTCGCGAGCATTGTTGTCTATCTTGGCAACGAGGCTTTTGATGACCTCGGCGTTTCCCCTCACCACTTTGTCGGACACCACTGCACCGTCTTTGCAAAGCAAGATTGGCTTGATATTAAGAATCGTACCAACGTTCATGCGCACAAAGCCCAATCGCCCGCTCTTCCTCAGGGGCGCCATGTCTTCTACAGAAAATGCAATGCTGATCCTGTCACGAATTGCTGGTAGCACATCCAAAATCTCACCCAAACCAAGACCCTGTTCTACGAGCTTCTTTGCCTCCTTTACCAGCAGGTATAAACCTCCGGCGGTAAGCAGACTGTCAAATACTGCTATGCCCTTGTTCTCGGTTTGCTTGGCCGAGGCGTAGGCGGTGCTATATGCTCCGCTTAGGCGAGAGGAAATCGTTATACAAAGCACCTCATTATTCTTTTGAAGCTCCTCTTCAAAGCAACTGAGGTAGGCGGCCAGGTTAGGGTGCGAGGTCGTGTAAGCACCGCTGTAAGCACCGCTCCCTCTCAAAAGTGTTTCAAAATCTCCGTTGTGGTCGCTATAGGATTCACTGTAGCTTTGGCCATCAACCGTGTAGTTAAGGGGAACCAGCCGCACACTCAAAGCCTCGGCCTCGGCCTTTTTTAAACAGACACTTGAATCGGTAACTATCGTTATCACTTCATCCCCCTATCTTTCTGTAGCGATCATATCTTCGTTGCACGAGCTCGTGCACAGGTAGTGCGCCATAGTGCTCAACCGCTCCATGCAAAAGTGATTGCAGTTCAGCCGCAAGCCCCTCACCCTCGGGTATGATGCGCTCGATGATCTTGAGCTCAAGCAAATCCTCTGGCGTAAGCTTGAGGCATTCGCTTGCTTCTTCTGCCCTCGTATTATCTTTCCAAAGAATGCTGGCACAGCCCTCGGGCGAGATGACAGAATAAATGGAGTTTTCGAGCATCCAGACTTCATCGGCCACTCCGAGCGCCAAGGCTCCCCCGCTGCCTCCTTCGCCAATGATGACCGATAGTATGGGCACCTTGAGAGTCATCATCTCCATGAGGTTTTCTGCTATGGCTTGCCCCTGGCCACGCTCTTCTGCGCCTATGCCGCAGTATGCTCCCGAAGTGTCAACAAAGCAGACAATGGGGCGGCCAAACTTTTCTGCCAGCTTCATCTGGCGCAGCGCCTTGCGATAGCCCTCAGGGTGGGCAGAACCAAAGTTGCGGTAGGTGCGCTCCTTGAGATTGTGCCCCTTTTCTATGCCGATGACGGTTACCGGCAGTCCTCTCAGGTAGGCAATGCCCGCAACAACCGCCTTGTCGTCTGCAAAGCGCCTGTCGCCATGCATTTCCAAGAAGTCATCAAAGCTGTCTTCTATCAAATCAAGTGCGGTAAAGCGATCCTTTGCGCGAGCGGCCTTTACCCTTTCGTAAGCTTTCATTGCTGGCCTTTCTGATGCATGGCAAGGACTTGACTGAGATAGTGCTTTTGCCTTTTTCTGTCCACGATGCTATCAACAAACCCTTGTTCGAGTTGAAATTCTGCACGCTGAAACCCTGCGGGTAGTTTTTTTCTGAGCGTTTGCTCGATGACCCTCGGGCCGGCAAAGCCAATGAGCGCATGGGGCTCTGCCAAGATAATGTCTGCCTCCATGGCAAAGCTGGCGGTAACGCCGCCGGTGGTTGGGTTGGTGAGTACGCACACAAAGAGATTGCCCAGGTCGCTATGCCGCTTGACTGCGCCACTGGTCTTTGCCATTTGCATAAGTGAGATCATGCCTTCTTGCATGCGCGCCCCTCCTGAAGCGGCAAAGCCCACCACAGGAATGCTCTTGTCTGAGGCGCGCTCAAAGGCTCGTGTAATCTTTTCTCCCGCAACGCTACCGAGGCTCCCCATCATAAAGGCAGACTCCATGGCAAACACTGCCGTGCTATTGTTTTCAATAGTTCCCTCGCCACACACCACGCTGTCTTCTTCTGCGCTCTGTAGCCGCGCAGCCTGGAGTTTTTCGTCATACCCAGGAAAGCCCAGGATGTTTCGAGAGGAGAGCTCTTTGTCAAACTCAACAAAGCTGTTTGCGTCTAGCATCATATGAAGACGTTGGCGAGCATTAATGTAAAAGTGATTTCTGCAATACGGACAAACGTGCAGCTCGCTTACCAGCTCCTCAAGAGTCAGTCCCCTTTTGCACTTGTCGCAGTCTATAAAGCTCTCTTGAGGAGTCTCGCTTACGCCAGGCATGGGCTTGCCTATACCCTCAAGCGCGTTTTTTGGTCGCAAAAATCTCATAGGTATGCCTCCAGATAATCAGTGGTATAGGTGCCATCAACAAACTCCTGCATCGATAAAATCTCGGCTTGAAACGAAGCTGTGTGCACCACGCCTTCGATAATGAGCTCGCAAAGCGCCGCCTTCATCTTGCGAATGGCCTCATCTCTTGTTTTGGCGTAGACGATGAGCTTGCCAATCATGGAGTCATAGTAAGGGGGAATGGTATATCCCTGGTAGATTGCCGAGTCAAAGCGCACCCAAGGTCCGTTGGGCACATGAAGCATGTTGATGTGCCCACAAGATGGTCTGAAGTTTTGATAAGCGTCCTCAGCATTAATACGGCACTCAATAGCATGCCCATTGCACTCGATGTCTTCTTGCTTTACGTCAAGCTTGAGTCCTGCTGCTATGCGAACCTGCCACTTAACCAAGTCAATCAAGGTTACCATCTCGGTAACCGGATGCTCCACTTGCAGCCGAGTGTTCATCTCCATAAAATAGAAATTGCCGTCTTTGTCGTACAGGTACTCAATGGTGCCAGCTCCCGTGTAGTTCACGGCAACACCAGCCTTGATGGTGGCTTCTATCATACGCTGTCGTGTTTGGGCAGACATGATAACGGCAGGGCTTTCTTCAATGAGCTTTTGATTCTTTCTTTGCGTGGAGCAGTCGCGCTCGCCCAAGCAGATAACATTGCCGTGGCTGTCTGCCAAAAGCTGCATTTCGATGTGCTTGACGGGTTTCAGGTATTTTTCCATATACACCTCGCCATCGCCAAAAGCGGCCAGGGCCTCACTGGTAGCCGCGTGATAGCTTTGCTCCAGCTCCTCTACAGAGTTGACCAGGCGAATGCCCCTGCCGCCGCCGCCCGAGCGCGCCTTTATCAAAAGAGGAAATCCAATCTTTTGCGCCTCCTCTTGTGCATGGGCGGCATCTTTAACCAGCTCGCAGCCTGGAATAACCGGAACACCAGCCTCAAGCATGGTGCTTCTTGCCCGATCCTTGTTGCCCATGCTCGAAATGACATGGGCATCCGGCCCAATAAAAACGATGTTGTATTCTTTACATAGTTTGGCAAACTCAGCGTTTTCGGAAAGAAAGCCATAGCCAGGGTGAATGGCCTCAGCCTTTGAAGCCAGCGCTGCGGCAAGCACTGCCTGCATATTAAGGTAGCTGTCTTTTGAGAGCGCCGTGCCTATACAATAGCTTTCGTCTGCCAGGCTTACATGCAAAGACTCGCGGTCTGCTTCAGAAAAGACGGCAACCGTAGAGATGCCCATTTCTCTACAGGCGCGTATAACTCGAATGGCTATCTCTCCACGGTTGGCTATCAGGATTTTTCTAAACATGCACTCTTCTTCCTCTACAGGCTATGCCTGGTTTGTTACCAAGGCAAAAGAAAACTCGCCCACAACACAAAGTTTGTCTTTCACGTAGCCCTCGCCCTTCATAAAGTAAAACGGCTTCTTTGCTCTCACCAGCTCGCTTTTAAAGACGATGGTGTCATGGGGCATTACTGTGTTTTTAAACTTAACCTGATTCATACCGGTAAAGTAAGGTGTTGCTTCCTCTGTGCTTTCTTCTATCAATAGGCAAGAAGCTTGTGCCATCATCTCGCAGAGGATGACGCCGGGCACCACGGGGTTTCCTGGAAAGTGCCCTTGCAAGAAAAACTCGTCTCCTCGCACGGTATAGCTACCTATGGCCTTTCCATCGCAGAGCTCAACTGTGTCTACGAGCAACATGGGCTCTCGATGAGGAATGAGCTTCTTGAGTTCTTCTCTGTTCATAAACACAAGCCCTTTCTTTAAAGGAGTTTGAAGAGGGTCTGTCCAAACTCTGCAATGTCGCCATTTTTGATGCAGATGTCTACGACTTCTCCGTCTTGTTCTGCCACGATTTCGTTCATCACCTTCATGGTTTCGATGATACAGAGCACGTCGCCGCGATTGACCTTGCTGCCTATGCTCACAAAGGGGCTGGCCTCTGGCGAAGGTGCAGCGTAATACACCCCCACCAAAGGAGACTTGATCTCAAATAGGTGGCTGTAGTCAAGTGGCTCCTCGCAAGCCTCGCTTGTCATGCTTGTCTCGCTTGCCCTGTTTGCCATGTTTGCCTTGTTTGCTGAGCTCTGGGATTGTGTGCCTTGCTGAGCAACAGCAACCTCATGTAACCCGACAAGCAAGGCAGCTGCCTCCTTCTTGAGCCTAATGCGGCTTTCTCCCTCCCCCACTTCTATTGAGGTCAATCCATGCAAGGAGAGCACCTCTGCCAATGCCTTAACGTCGTTGATATTCATGCGTAACTCCACCTCTGTTATAGCGCTGCTTATACTTTGAGCAACAGTTTGGTCTATATCTTATTAAACACGATGCCTGCATTGTGCCCTCCAAAGCCCAGCGAAAGCGAGAGGGCATTTTTGATTTGAACGTTGCGCGACTTATTGGGCACATAGTCAAGGTCGCAGTCTGGGTCAAGCTCTTTGTAACCTACTGTTGGGTGCACGATTCCTGTTTCTATGGTCTTAATGGCCACAATAGCTTCTACTCCTCCCGCAGCTCCCAGCAAATGTCCAATCATGGACTTGGTAGAGCTGATGGGAAGTTCATAAGCCACCTTACCCAAAGCTTTTTTTATGGCACGGGTCTCGGCCTTGTCGTTAAGCGGAGTGGAGGTGCCATGAGGGTTGATGTAAAGCGTTTTGTCCGCCTCAAGACCCGCCTCCTTCATAGCAGCCTTGATTACCTCGCTGCCGCCTATTCCCTCTGGGTGGGGGGCAGTAACATGGTGGGCGTCGCAGGTATTGCCGTAGCCGCTTATCTCGCAGTAAAGGGGCGCACCGCGTTCCTTTGCATGATGATACTCCTCAAGCACTATGACTCCGGCACCCTCCCCCATTACAAATCCGTCACGGCGTTTGTCAAAGGGAATTGAGCTGTTGTCTGGATCATTCGTAGAAGAGAGTGCCATGCAGTTGATAAAGCCTCCAAAGGCAAGAGGGTGTATGGTTGCCTCGGCACCGCCGGCGATAATGGCATCTGCAGAGCCATACTTGATGGCTCTAAAGGCCTCGCCAATGGCGTGGGTGCCCGTGGCACAGGCACTTACCAGAGGGAGATTGGGGCCTTCTGCTTGATATTTCATGGCAACGAGAGCCGAGCCCATGTTGGCAACCATCATGGGAATGAAGAGTGGCGATATGCGTTGCGCTCCTCGGGTAAAGAGCTTGTTGGACTCATGTACAAAGGTCGTCATGCCGCCGATGCCCGAGCCAATGTATACGCCAAAACGCCCTGGCTCAACGTTGCCCACTATGTTACTCTCTTCTACTGCCTGGGTAGCAGCTGCAAGGGCATACTGGGCAAACAGATCAGTCCTTCTGACTTCTCCCTTTTTTATATAGAGCTCGGGGGCAAAGTCCTTAACCTCTGCGGCAATCCTCGTTTTGAGCTCGGAGGCATCAAATCTGGTAATCTCTCCAAACCCATGCTTGCCTGCAATGAGGCTTTGCCAAAAGCTCTCAACATCGTTTCCTATGGGGGTGATGCAGCCCAGTCCTGTTACCACTACACGCTTCATGTCTTCTCCCTACATGCATAGTCCGCCGTCGACCCTTATCACTTCTCCCGTGATATAAGACGACTGGCTCGATGCTAAAAAGGCCACTGTTTCTGCAACCTCGTCTGCGCTTCCCATGCGCCTGAGGGGAGTGGCTGTGTGTGCATAGTCCTTGACTGCCTGAGGCAGGCTTGCGGTCATGTCTGTTTGAATAAAGCCAGGGGCTACGGCGTTACAGGTAACACCTCTTGCTGCCAGTTCTTTGGCAACGGTTTTAGTAAGTCCAATTACGCCCGCCTTGGCAGCAGAGTAGTTTGCCTGTCCGGGGTTGCCCATAAGGCCACTTACTGAAGTAATGTTGATGATTCTTCCACTTGAAGACTTCATAAGCGCGCGCGCGAGATGCCTCGTAAAGTTAAAGGCTCCTTTGAGATTGACGCCAATGACTGCATCAAAATCTTCCTCGCTCATGCGCACAATAAGATTGTCTTGTGTAGCGCCGGCGTTATTTACCAGAATATCAACAGTGCTAAAGTCTTGGGTTATGGCATCGCAGACAGCCTTTGACTGACTCCAGTCTGCCACGTTGCACTGATAGCTTATGGCCTTGGCTCCCAGTTTCTTGGCTTCTTTGCACACACCCTCGGCTGCTTCTTTACTGCCTGCGTAGATGAGAGCAAGGTCTGCTCCAGCCCTCGCCAAACAAAGCGAGATTGCCTTGCCTATGCCGCGAGAAGCACCGGTTACCACTGCTGTCTTTCCATTGAGCATTTTTTTAGTTCCTTCTGTTGTCGTTGCTAAATCGTGGTGCGGGGATAAGAGGTGACAACTGCCCCGAAGCAAGGTGGTGACCCGCTCGCTCTGGTGTATTCCTTGCTAGGCTTGCTGCCTTGGCAAGAAATCCGAAGTATTTGCCAGAAATTTGCGTTTAGGGGCAAAATACTCCCCTTAAAACGGCTATCTTTGCCATTGTTTTCCAATAACTTGCATAATCGCAAATGAAATAGGGCAAATTCTGCCCCGAAACGCAAATTTCTGGCAATTCTGGGCGTTTTTCTGCCAGCAGGGTGAGTTCTGAGCGTTTTTCTGCCAGCAGGGTGGAGTGCTTGCGCAAAACTGCGCGCCTTCTTACTCTGTGCCTTCTTCATGCCGTTGCCCTCAATATCTCTACCGTCTCGTTTAAAGAAGCTTTGTCCGAAACCTTATATGTGCGCACGCCTGGGCTGATCTTGTTGATCAGCTTGGTAAGCGTATTGCCTGGGCCAAGCTCGACGAACACGTCAAAGCCGCTGGCCTCCATGTTCTCAATGGTTTTTTGCCACAAGACGGGATGGTTGATCTGCTGAGCAAGCAAGGTTTCGGGATTGCCATAAGGCTGAGCAGTAGTGTTGGCGTAGAGAGGGATACGGGGCTTTTCTAGCGTCTTGTTCTTTAGATACTCGGCAATTCCCTCGCTCGCTGAATCCATGAAGGGACTATGAAAGGCACCGCTGACCAAAAGTCGCACTGCTTTGCCGCCCGCCTCCCTGACTGCTTCCTGCAGTTGGTTGGCAGATTCTTCTGCTGAGGCTACCACTGTTTGCCCGGGGCAGTTGTAGTTGACAGGGTAGACTGCATCAAGGCGCTTGGAGAGCGCTTCAACCTCGCCCGAGCTCAGCTTTAGAACAGCAAACATGGAGCCTTGACGAATGCGTGCACAGTCTTGCATCAACTCTGCGCGCTTGCAGACAAAGCTAAAGGCCTGCTCTTGCTGCATTACTCCTGCGTAGCAGGCTGCGGAAACCTCGCCGTGTGAAAACCCGGCCGCTCCTTGGGCGCGAATGCCTTCTACGCCCAAGGCCGTGCTGCAGGCCAAGGTGGCCAAGAACAGAGTAGGCTGGGTGTTGGTAGTAAGGTTGAGCTCCTCCTTGGTGCCGCTCCACATGAGCTCCTTGATGCCGGGCATCATTGCTTCTGCGCGGTCAAAGAGCTGCCTTACCTCGTGGTAATTCTCGTATAGGTCGCGTGCCATGCCCTGCTGCTGCGACCCTTGTCCAGTAAAGACGAATGCTAGTTTGCCCACGATGCTGCCCTGCTCAGTGTCGCCTGCGCCTCGCTCATGAGAGTCTCAATAATTGCCTGGGCACTTTGCTCTTCTTTGATGAGTCCCGCTATTTGTCCGGCCATGAAGAGACCTTGTTGCAGGTCGCCTTCTTCTGCCGCCAGCTTGAGTGCTCCTTTTCCAAGAGCCTCCAGCTCTTGATTGCTTATGTTACTGTCGTATTCTTTGCTATACAATTCTCTCGAAAAGGGCGTCTTGAGCGAGCGTATGGGGTGCCCCAGTCGCTTGCCGGTTGCTACCGTGTCAATGTCCTTAGCCTTGATAATCTTATCTTTGTAGTTTTGATGAACGCTGCATTCATGAGCCACTAAAAAGCGGGTTCCCACCTGCACACCGGCTGCTCCCAACATCAGGGCGGCAGCAATGCCACGTCCATCTGCTATGCCGCCAGCCGCAATGACCGGAAGCGATATGGCGTCACACACCTGCGGCACCAGCGCCATCGTAGAAGTCTCTCCGATATGTCCGCCGCTTTCGGAGCCCTCGGCGATAACCGCCGTTGCTCCCCAGCGCTGTGCCATTTTGGCAAGCCCGGTAGAGGCCACCACCGGAATCACCTTGATGCCGGCATCTATCCAAAGCTTTATATAGGGCGAGGGGCTGCCTGCTCCTGTGGTTACCACCGCCACTTTTTCTTTAGCAACCAGCTCTGCAATCGCCTCTGCGTTGCGGCTCATCAGCATAATGTTGACACCAAAGGGCTTGTCAGTGAGCCTCCTGGCCTCTTTGATTTGCTCAGACACATATTCTGCTGAAGAAACGCCTGCAGCAATGAGGCCAAGACCGCCGGCATTGGACACTGCTGCTGCCAGGGGTGCGTCGGCAATCCATGCCATGCCCCCCTGCAAAACAGGATATTCGATTTCTAAAAGATTGCAGAGTTCTGTTGTTGTCATACCAGGCTCCGTTTAGGCAGCGTCAATGCTTTTGATGAGGTCGCCTATGCTTTGGGTGTCGGCGCTCATTTCGATGGTGATGTCAAACTCGTCTTCGATGCTCATAACCAGCTCGACACTGTCCAAGGAGTCTATTCCCAGCTCTTCAAAGGTGGTTTCTTCTGTTACTACCAAGCTGTCGTCTCCCTTAAACTCTCTCAGGATGCTCGTAATTTTTTCTAACATATGTTCCTCCAAATGATTTATATGCATGGGCTTATTCCCAAACCATTACACAGCTGCCCCACGTCATGCCTGCGCCAAAGGCGGTAATAAAAAGTGTGTCTCCGTGTCGTATCTTCTTTTCTTCTATGGCTTCAAAGAGCAACAGGGGAACAGAGGCAGAGGACACGTTGCCGTGGCGCTCGATATTGCACAGAAATTTTTCTTGAGGTTGCTTGGACTTAACCCTGATGGACTCTATGATGCGCTTGTTTGCCTGATGGAGCACAAACCAATCTATGTCCTCTGCGCTCATGCTGAGCTCTTCGAGCACCTGTTTCATTTCTGCCTCAACAATGTTGATGGCAAACTTAAAGACCTCTTGTCCGTGCATGTGCAGGAAGGTGTTATCTTGCTTTGTGGTAACAAACGGGCTGTTGCCCGTGCCGGATGCTATCTTGAGCACGCTGCTGTTGCCTTGCGCAGAAAGCTTGAGGTACCTGAGCGCCGTTCCTGTGCTTACCACACAGGCTGCTGCGCCATCTCCAAAGAGCACGCAGGTGTTGCGGTCTTTCCAGTCTGTCTGTGTTGACATCATCTCGGCGGAAATGATGAGGATATTCTTATTGCTGCCTCTGCACAAGTGTGCGGCAGCAAGGTCAAGAGCGTAAAGAAATCCCGTGCAAGCTGCGTTGACATCAAATGCGGGGCACTGTATGCCCAGACGCTCCAGCACACAACAGGCAAGCGAGGGTGTACGATAGTCTCCCCCTATAGTGGTACACATGACCAAGTCAATGTCATAAGGAGTAAGACCTGATCTTTCGATGGCCTGCAAGGCAGCGGTGGTCGACAGGTCGGTGAGCGATTCATCTGTGCAAACGAACCTGCTTGCAATGCCAGTGCGCGACACTATCCACTCATTGCTTGTGTCAAGAAAGCCAGCAAGCTCCTCATTGCTCACATTTCTTTGGGGGGTGCCTTTACCTATGCCTCGTATTTTTATGCTCATGGGCTATGCGTCGATCTTTTCTTTGAAGAAGTCGCTCAGCTTGGTTAATGCTATAAGCAGCGCGCCTTTTTCTGCACCATCAAGCTGCCTGCTGATGTTTCTCACCATTCTTTTGTGAAACTGCTGATGTGCACGGTTTATTCTCATGCCAGCATCGGTCAAGCGCACTATGGCTCGGCGTCCATCCTCCATGCATGGCACCTTGGCGATGAAACCCTTGCTTTCCAGTTTTTTGAGGGCAACGGTTGCAGTGGGCATAGAGACCTTGAGTTGTGAAGCAACGGCGCTCACGGTGGCCTTGTTGTTTTCGTGTGCGCCCACCGCTTCTATCATGTGCGCCTCTGCAATAGTTACCGGAACATCCAAAATGCTGTTAAGCGACACTTCCTCATATTTAAGAATAGTGTTAAACGTTTCTACTAACATGTGATTGAGTTGTGCTTCAAAGTCGTTCACAAAGGTCTCTTTCTGGTATTTAATTAGTTTTACTAACTAACTTGTTGTATGGTAACACTTCTTCTTTTCTTGTCAATGGGTGGTGCGCTTGCGCTACGGGATGCTACGGGTTGAGATTCATACGCGCTACGGGTTGCGCTACGTTACAGACTGCGCTTCGTGCGCTCTGTGCGCCGTTTGCTTAACGGCAAGCTGCGTTACTTGGGCTGCGCCTTGTCTGAGTTTTTTTGCTTGCGGCGGCGAGAGAAGTACTCTTTGAGCAATTGGCGGTAACTGGCCTGGGCTATCCTGTTGATGTACTCATTGCCTCTTTTTTGTGCTGCGTGTGAGCTTGCGCTGCGCACTATGCCAACGTTAAAGTCTGCCGAGGCCTCTCCGCGTAACTTGTTATAGTACTCACCCTTGGATAGCCCTCCGCTCTTAACCGACTCTCTGCCAACATAAATCAGGTATTTGATGAGCCCCAGCTTCTTGAGGTCAATATAGTGCCCATACTCGTGCTTCACCATCGTCTGGGCACTTAGATCGTTTGGCAGCAATCCCCGTTGAATAAAGAGAGCGCCGAGACAAAAGGATCTCTTCTGTAAGCCTGCCATACGAATAACAAAAGCTCCTCTGTAGGCAGAAAAGAAGAAGGACTCGAGCACCGCACGCTCTGATTCGTTCTTCCGACTAAAGGACTTGAAGTCTTTTTTAAGGAGCTGTATCAAACGTTTCATCGGTTGCTCTGGGCTTTCGTGAAGCACCCCACGGATGAATCCGTGGGCTTTTCTGATAAGGTCATCGTTTAAAAAACCTGCGCGCGTTGGCGTAGGCTTGCTGGAGGGCGTCTGGCTCTGAGCGCAGGTTTCTCAAAACGTCAGCAACAAAGACAGTGCTCGCTGGCTCACACACCGTGCCCCGTATGGGCACCGGTGCCATAAAGGGGCAGTCCGTTTCTGTCATTACTCTGTCAATGGGGCAGCGTGCAGCAGAGCTACGCACGTCATCTGCCTTTTTAAAAGTTAGCGGGCCGCCAAAGGCCACATAAGCACCCATTTCAAGAAAGGGCTCCAAGGTGGCATAGTCCAGATTAAAACAGTGCAACAAAATGCCCTTGGCTGGCACACCCTCTTCTTTAAGAATCCTCAGGCCGTCGGCGTGGGCCTCCCGCATATGCAAGGTGATGCTCGTTTTATGCTCGTGCGCCAGCTGAATCTGACGGCGATACACCTTTTGCTGCACGTCACGTGGGCTGTTGTCGTAGTGGTAGTCCAGGCCAATCTCGCCAATACCTACCACACGCTCGTCGCCTGTCACCGCCTGCACAAGCTTGTCTTCCACCTCCTGTGTATAGGCCTTGGCGTTATGCGGGTGGCAACCTATGATCATGACCACCTCGCAAGCAGCACTCAAGGAGGGGCTGTCATTACTGGCTGTCATTTCTTTGTTGTTGTTTGTGAGCTCTCTTGCTTCTTGCTGCCAGCTTACCAGGTTCTTGAGCGTAAAGTCAGGTTCTTCAGTGGGGTCAATAACCGATACGATGAAGGAAACATTATGAGCGGCTGCACGTGCAAGCGTCAGCCCTGGGTTATGGAGCATGTCCAGATGCGCATGAGTATCGGCTATCTGTACGCCAGCAGAAAAAGCCGGTGGTGCTACCACTCTTTGTTTGGAGTCGCGCAAATGTGCGTCATAAAACACCTGCTTGGGCTCTTCTCCCGATGCTACATTGCTTGCCGATGATGATACCGTCCTCAAGACTTTGCTCCTTCTCTCACACTGTCAAGCTGCTACAATATCACTTTAGCCCAATCTGGAAAACTCAGAGGAGCAGTTGTGCCTGTAAATGTACCCAGCGGCCTGCCAGCAATTGACATTCTGCGCAAAGAAAGCGTGTTCTTAATGACTGAAGAACGCGCACTGCATCAAGATATTCGTCCTCTCAAAATAGCTATCGTAAATCTCATGCCAACCAAGATAGCCACCGAGACACAGCTCCTGCGCCTGCTCTCAAACACACCTCTGCAAGTGCAGGCGTCGCTCATCAGCATGGCGGGACATCAATCCAAGAACACCGCTGCCAGCCACATGGATGCCTTTTATGTGGACTCTCGCGAAGTGCGCAAACAGGGGCTCAGGTTTGACGGCCTCATCGTAACGGGAGCGCCCGTGGAGACGCTGCCTTTTGATGAGGTTGACTATTGGGATGAGCTTGCCGCGCTCTTTGAGTGGTCGCGCAGCCACGTGTACCAAAGCCTCTTTATCTGCTGGGGCGCCAACGCAGGATTATGGCACTTTTATGGTGTCAAGAAGCACCTCTTGGAGCAGAAGCTCTCGGGAGTTTATCCCATGAACATCTACGAACCTGCAGATCAGTTGCTTCTTGGCCTGGACGACCCTTTCTTTATGCCGCAAAGTCGCTACGCCACGGTGTTGCCCGAGGATGTACACCCTTTGGGGCTTACGGTCTTGGCTGGTTCTGCCGAAGCAGGGGCGGTAATCACCGCCTCGCCTAATCGTCGCCGGGTCTTTGTTACCGGGCACTTGGAGTACGAGGCGGACACCCTTGATAAAGAGTACCAGCGCGATGTTAAGGCAGGGCTCAGCATAGCTGTTCCCCTTAACTACTACCCTGATAACGATTCCACGCAAGCACCCTTGGTCCGCTGGCGCACCTACGCACACCAATTCTTTGCCAATTGGCTCAATTATTATGTGTATCAAGAAACACCCTACAAGCTCGAAGAGATTGGGTAGTATAATCTTTGTATGTCTGCCCAGCAAGCTGAAATACTCTTTATTTGCGGCTCTCCCAGGGCACGTTCGAGCGAGGCTTTGATTGCGCTTTTAGAACAGGGGGTGCAAGAGGCCGGCGCTTGCAGTCGCAGTTTCCTGCTGTCTCAAAAACACCTGGCTCCCTGCACCGGCTGCGGTTCATGCGAAGAGACGGGCAACTGCATCATGGCAGATGCACACTCCATGCATGCAGCAGGCGATGATTATCTTGAGCTTATGGACGCCCTTTCCTTGGCCGACGGTCTGGCTGTTGTTACCCCACTGTACTTTGCTGGGCCTCCAGCCCAACTCAAAGCGCTCTATGACCGCATGCAACCTTTATGGTCGCGCGTCTACGCCCTGGGTCAAAAACCGCTGGCCAAGCGACCAGCTCAGATCTTCATCCTGGGAGGAGGGGGCGATAATCACGGTTACGACCCCCTGGTGACCATCTCAAAAAGTGCCTTGGCGGTTACCGGTTTTTCATTGGAAAAGGTGCAAAACTTCATTGGTTATAAGTGCCCCAAGGAGCTCGACCCTTTGCCCTCAGATGAGCAGGCGGCTGAGCTTCCTTATGTTGAGCTTGCACGTATACGTAAAGAAACTGCCATACAACAAGAGTTCTCGCAGCGTGCCGTTGCTGCAGGAGGTGCCTTTGCGCGCTTTGTTGCCAACTCCATGCTCGGCGCCGAAAGACAGGCTGAGCTTGCAGAAGCCAAAGAGAGAATGGGCTTACAGGTAAAAACAGCTGCTTCAAACAAAACCGATGAGTCAGAAGGAAGGCCGGCAAAGCTCGAGCAGCCAAGCCCCATTAAGGTTGTGAGCAGAACCGACTCTGTCTTTGAAGCCCTCAAGCAAACCGCCCGTACCCTCAGAGCTCCCAAAACGAGAAGTCCCGAGCTGGACGCAGCCATGGAAGAAGCTGTGGCCATCCTGTCCGATGAAGCCGAACTGGAAAAAAGCGCTGAAGACGTCAGGAAAAACGCTTCCCCTACTCCTTCCTTCCCCCTGGCACCTTCTGAGGATGACGTGTGACCACACATTCTTCGCTCGCAAGCGTGCGCGCTACTCGCGAGCGCTTGGCAGAGCTGGGTCTTACGACAAAAAAGTATCTGGGTCAGCATTTCCTTATTGACGATGGTGTCGTAGGAAAAATCCTTCGCTTGGCCGCCATTGAGCAGGGTGACTGCATCGTAGAAGTTGGCCCAGGTATAGGCACACTCACCGAGGCATTGCTTGCTCAGCAAGTACAGCTCGTTGCTGTAGAGCTTGATACCGCCCTGCACGCAGGTTTGCTCGAGCGCTTTAATGCCCTTGGCTTGATAGGTGGAGATGCGCTTGCGCCTACGGTTATAGCGCAGCTACAGGAACTCAGGCCAGTAGCTCTCGTGGCAAACCTGCCCTATGCCGTGGCTGCAACAATACTGCTCGAGTACTTTCAGGTTTTGCCAAGCCTCCAAAGTGCCACCGTCATGATACAGCGAGAAGTTGCTGAGCGCATTGCTGCCCGCCCAGCCAGCAAGGCCTACGGTGCCTACACCGTAAAACTCGGTTTGCTCACGGATGTTGTTGAGCAGTTTAAGGTGCACCCGCAAAGCTTCTATCCCCCGCCCCGCGTCAACTCCACCGTCATCCGCTTAGAAAGGGTACGGCTTTTTGGAGAACAGATCGCCCACGCCAGCATGCTGGCAGAAGCCGCCTTCTTTCAGCGCCGCAAAACCATTCGTAATTCGATGCAAGCCTACTTTCTCGAACAGGGGCTGTGCAAGGACTCAGTAGACGAAGGCCTCTCTCAAGCCAGCATACACCCTCAAGCCCGTGGCGAGACCCTCACCACAGAAGACTTTCTCAGCTTGGCACAGAGCATTAAAGCTAGTGGTCTGTAGCACTAGTACACTGCGGTGCGCGCTTAGACAAGCAGGTCGTCTTCAGCAAGGCGCATGAAGAGGGGTTCACCTATGGTGGTCTTGAGATGGGGAGCCAAGCCTCCCCAGGCACAGAGAGCAGCCTGATTATCTACATCCAAAATGCTACCAAGGCCAAGCCGCTTCCATACCTCAGCAGAAGAAGTGGGCATAACGGGGGCAAACAACACGGCAATGATGCGTATGCTTTCTAAGATGTTGTAGAGCACAAAGGACAGGCGGTCTGCTTGAGTAGGGCCATCGCTTACCTCGCTTTCGCCGGCGGCGGCCTTTGCCAAGGCCCACGGGGCACTTTGCTCAATATAGAGGTTGGCGGCATCCACCAGCTCCATAACAACGTCCATGGCTCCTAAAAAGTCCACGGCTTCAAAAGCGGTTGCGTAACGTCTGTGCAGGCCGCCATCAACCAGTTGGGCCAAGGGGTTGCCCATCGCCTCAGAAAGCAACAGTGTGGTGTTATCAGAGAGCTCTGGCGTAATGCCGTCTAAGTACTTGGCGGTCATGTTGAGCGCACGTGAGCAGAGGTTGCCCCAGCTGTTGGCCAGGTCTGCGTTATAGACTTGCAGCATACGCTCCAGCGAGATAGAACCATCGGTACCAAACTGCACATCGCGCAAGAAGTAGTAGCGGTAGCCGTCTGCACTAAAGTTTTCTATAAGCGTATTAGGATCCATGGCATTGCCCTTGGACTTAGACATCTTCTCGCCCTTGGTAAGCAAGAAGCCATGAGCAAACACCGTCTGAGGTAATTCCAGTCCAGCGGCCATGAGCATGGCAGGCCAAATGACACAATGAAAACGTATGATATCTTTACCAATAAACTGAACCTGAGCAGGCCAATACTGGGCAAAGCGCTCTTTGTCCTCAGGCGCATCGCTGCCATATCCAAGCGCCGTAATATAGTTGAGCAGCGCGTCCACCCACACATAGCTGATATGCCCAGGAGCAAAGGAAATAGGCACACCCCAAGAAAAGGTCGTGCGCGACACGCTCAAGTCCTTAAGGCCGCTCTTTACAAAGGAGAGCACCTCGTTTCTGCGTATCTCTGGCTGGATAAACTCTGGATGAGCTTCGTAATAATCAAGCAGCCTCTGCTCAAAGGCGCTGAGCTTAAAAAAGAGGTTTTCTTCTTCCATGTACTCAAGGGGTCGCGTGCAGTCTGGGCACAGGGGGCTGCCGTCGTCGTGAGTGCTGGGCAACTCCTCTGCAGCACGCTCTTCGGCAAACTCGGCAAGCTGCTCATCAGAAAAGAAGGTCTCATCGGGCACGCAGTAGTAGCCTCGATAGGTGTCTTTGTAGATGTAATCCTTTTTATAAAGCTCCTCAAAAAAGCGCTGCACTCCTTTGAAGTGACGTGGCTCGGTGGTGCGAATAAAGTCATCATAGGTGATATTGAGCGCTTGCCAGGCGTGTTTAAACTTGGGAGCAATCTCATCTACCCAATCCTGTGCCGTCTTGCCTTTGGCATGAGCGGCCTGCTCTATCTTTTGGCCGTGTTCGTCGAGACCCGTAAGAAACCAAACGTCCCTGCTATTGCTGCGCATAAAGCGTGCCAGGGCGTCAGAAGCTACGGTCGTATAAGCGGTGCCCAGATGGGGCACGGCGTTGACATAGTAAATAGGGGTGGTGATATAAAACGTGTCTTTGATAGTCATGTGCTTCCTTACTGTACTGATCAGCCCAGGTAGGCAACTGCAGAAAAGACGGCTATCTGCCCCTGTCCTACTGCCTTGGCAACCTGCATGGGCTTGCCAGTGCAGTCGCCAGCGGCAAAGACCCCTTCAATGTTGGTGTGCATGTTGGAGTCCACCTTAATGAAGCCTTCTTCTGTTTCCAGCGTTGACAGCATGTTAGTAGGCGCAACACCGGGACGCAGAATAAAGATGCCGTTGACATCCAAGTTGGTGGTAGTTGGCTCGGCGCTACGATAGGGGCGCTCAGAGACTATTGCACTGGTTACTCCCAGTGCGTTGCCTTTTATGGAAAGCAGCCTGCCGCTGTGCTTCTGAATACGCTCGTCAAGACCCTCGGGAATTTTGCTTGCCACAAAGTGAACCGTTTCGCAAATCTCTGCCATAAAATTAGCTTCTTCTGCCGCCTCGTCAGAAAGGCCCACAATCAGCACGGTGGCAGATCGATAGAGCATGCCATCACAGGTGGCACAGTAGCTCACTCCCCTGCCAAGATACTCAGCTTCGCCCTCGAAGCTTTTGCCTCCACTCGAAGCTCCACAGGCAATGAGAATGGTTCTTCCTTCAATGACATCCTTGCTGGTAGTAACCATGAACCTGTCTTGCAGCGGAACAATCGAGAGGGCTCTTGCCTCCAAAATCTCTGCACCAAGCTCTTCGGCTTGCGTGTGCATGGTTTTGAGGAGGTGTAAGCCCGTAACTGCCTTCATGCCGGGATAGTTCTCAACCAGCAAAGAAGACGCTAGAGGGTTTTTCTCTTTGGGGTTAGAGACGATGAGCGTTCTCTTGTTGCGTGCCCGTGCGGTAATCGCAGCCGAAAGCCCCGCCGGCCCACCACCTATGATCACTATGTCATACAGCATACGCTTCCTGCTCCTTTTTCTCCCTTTGCTTCCGCTCTAGAGCCAGCACTATAAGCAGCTCGTAGAGCTCTTTGTTGCTAATGCCTTTATATTCAGCAGCATGCGGAAGCAGTGATGTGCCGGTCATACCGGGAACCGTGTTGGTTTCAATGACCCAAACGACATCTTTATCGTCTACTATCATATCTGTTCGACTGACACCATAACAGTTTAAGCCTTCGTGAGCCAGTAGGGCAGCCTGATTTGCCTCAGCAAGCGCTTTTTCAGTGATGCGCGCAGGAATGATATGCTGACTGCCTTCTTGTGAGTACTTGCTCTCAAAGTCGTAAAACTCGCCCTTTGGGACGATTTCTATAGCCGGAAGCATGCTGAGCTCTGTATTGCCTAAGACCGAGATGGTTATCTCCTTGCCGCTCACATACCGCTCTACCAGTATCGCTGAACCATAGGCAAAGGCACATTCCAGCGCCGTGGACAAAGCAGCCTCCTCTTTTACTATCGAAATGCCAAAGGACGAGCCATCTTCGCAGGGTTTAACAACCACGGGAAGATCAATGCTTTTGAGAACCTGCTCGGCGCTCGCAGTGGCTGTATCCCTGTGCTCTCTCTTAAAGCAAAGTGAATGCGGTGTTTTGAGACCCAGCGCCTCATAGATAATCTTTGAGCGATGCTTGTCCATTGCCAGCGCACTTCCAAGGACGCCGCTACCGGTATAAGGGATGCCCATATGCTCCAGTATGGCCTGCAAGCTGCCGTCCTCTCCCCCTTTGCCATGAAGCGCAATAAAAGCTACGTCAGGCTGTAGTTTTTCCAGCTCTTCAAAATACCTCTTGTTGACCGTATCAATCTTGCTCACTTTGTGCCCGGCAGAAATAAGCGCATTCTCCACGCAGGCTGCACTCATAAGCGATACCTCGCGCTCGGCAGAATCGCCGCCGCACATTAAAGCAACTGTGTAGGTTTTTGACATGGTGGAGCCTCTCGTATCATGCTGAGTCTTCTTGCAATATAATCATAGCATGAGCGCACACCCCAACATCATGCAGTTTGACGTACACGGCCTACAAAAGCTTATGGAAAGCATGAATCAAAAGCCGTACCGAGCTCGCCAGCTGGCTGAATGGCTCTATCTTCGCGGTGCACAAAGCTTTGACGAGATGGACAACCTGCCTTCTGGCCTTCGTCAGGCGCTAAAGGAGCAGACAGTTTTTGTGCAGCCTCAGCTACTTAAGAGCTTTGTTGACCCGGATGGCACGGTGCGCTATGTATTGAAGCTCAGCGACGGCGCTCTTACCGAAACCGTAGCGATTCCCTCGCGAGGGCGGTTGACGGTTTGCTTTTCGACACAGGTTGGCTGTGCCTTGGCCTGCACCTTTTGTGCTACCGGCAAGCTTGGCCTGAGTCGCTCTTTGTTAACGGGAGAAATCCTTGCTCAGCTGGCTATGGTAGCCAATACTTTTTCTGATACGCGTGTAAGCAACGCGGTGGCCATGGGGCAAGGTGAGCCCTTTGCCAACTACGAAGCTACACTCAGCGCGCTGCGCATGATGAACAGTTCCGCCTTGTTTGGCATTGGCGCGCGACACATAACGGTTTCGAGCGCAGGCCTGCCTACTCAAATCAAACGTTTTGCGGGTGAGCCAGAGCAGTTTACCCTGGCAATTTCCTTGCACAGCGCTGAGCAGCGTGTGCGCAACTCCCTTATGCCAGGGCTGGCCTCCCAGCGACTCGACAAGCTTCGTGAGGCTTTGCTCTCCTACATGCAAAAGACCGCCCGGCGGGTGTCTTTGGAGTATGCCCTTATTGACGGGGTAAATGATGGGAACGACGCTCTTGCTAGCTTGCTAGCATTTTGCGACGCTCCTGCTCCGGGTTTTCATGTGAATCTTTTGCCCCTCAACAGAGCTGATACTGCTCCTGCGGATGTCTCAATTCTTAAGGGAGCAAGCTCGGCCGCCTTTGCACGGTTTGAAAAAGGCCTTGGTCGCGCGGGTGTTAGTGTCAGCAGGCGTGTGTCTAAGGGCACATCCATTGCGGCCGCCTGCGGACAGTTGGTATCATCAAGGCAGCTTCATGAGTAATAAAAAAGCGCGAATCGCCCCTAATAGGCTAGGCAGTACCTTAGGGGCGATGCGCAAACACAAGGCTATACAGTAAGAGCGGCTCTACTGGGTAGCAGCGTAGGCTCAGCTCTACTCCTTAACACAATTATAGGGAGCAACCAGCGGGCCACTCCCTATTTTCCCCTTAGCAGGCATTCCCCCTGAATGCCCTTCCCCGCTATTTCTAGCTAACTCTAGTCAGTCAGTTGTTTAGTACAAGGACCCCCGCCTTGTCTTGCTCTCTATGAGAGCTGCAAACAACTTCTCTTCATGTCGTACACTTCTCAGAGGAGAGGAGGCTATTGCCTTGTGTTAATACCTGCCTATTGTATGCCCCAACGCATTGGTTTGTATAGTCCTATTCACTAGGCTAAATGGGGCTTGACAATTTCTCTCTTTTGTGATTCGTTTACCCTACTTGCCTCTCTATGGCGTCCCACTGATCGCTAATCTGTTCCGCTTCCCTTTTTTCTGCCACAAGGTCCCTCGCCTGTTTTTCTTCTGAGCTCCCTTTAATAAGGTCTATTGCGGTCTTAGTCTTGGTCGCAGCAGTTTTGTAGGATTCGACCATTGTCTTGGTAGTCTTTAGGACGCTGTTAATCTGGCCTTCGATCTCATTGCGAATAGTTGGGCTTTTGCTAATTGTCACGCCAATGACAACAGACGCAAGTACCATTCCTCCGATAAACGACAAAACCTTGGCCGTACTCTTTTTCATACGTGCTCCTTTTCTATAAGGGTTACTCTGTTTCCTATGAGGCGCTCTGCCTTGAGAGGAGGGTGTCGCATAGATGCTAGTATGCTAGCTTATATACGTTTACTGCTCCTCCTCTTTCGTGGAGATTCTTTCCAGGGCTTTCTTTGTGACTATAATTGCCTTGCAACAAAGCCCTCTCGCTGCCCTTGTGCCTCCTCCTGGTTGGACAGTATTTCTTTGTCTTCAATAGCAGCAAGTATACGCTCAAGATCAGTCTCATCAGAAAACTCAATCTCTATCTTGTTTTTTCCACGGACTGACTTGACTCGCACTCCGGTCTTGAGAAGCTTCCTCAGCTTTCGCGCTGCGATACCAAATGAGCGAGGTGATGGCGCACGCTTGACTCTCTCGAGCCCTTGGCTGCTGTAGAGACGCGCAATGTTTTCGGTTTCACGCACCGTCAGGCTCTCCTCAATCACTTTTTTTGCCAGCTTTATTCTGGTCTCATCTTCAGCCAAAGCCAGAATCGCCCTTCCGTGGCCCGCAGAGAGCGCTCCGTCCACCATCATGTCCTGAACCTCCTCAGGAAGATCCAGCAACCTCATGGCATTTGAAATGAACACGGGAGACTTGCTCACCGCCTCCGCAAGGTCCTTTTGCTTGCAGCCACTCAAATCTACAAGCCGCCTGTAACCACGCGCCTCTTCAATTGGGTTAAGGTTGTCTCTTTGCAGGTTTTCAACCAGTGCTATCTGTTGAGATTCAACATCGTCCAATATAAGTATTTTTGCAGGAATGCTTTCTTTTTCTAACCTCTTGCAAGCTTGCCAGCGACGCTCACCAGCGACGATCTCATAGCCATCCCCTAGTGGGCGCACCAGTATCGGCTGCAACAGCCCGTCCTTTTTTATTGAACTCTCAAGTTCCCTGATGCGCTCTTCAGAAAAGTCGAGACGGGGCTGATTGGGGTTGGGGCTTATTTGGTTTAGGGGTATCTCACGAAAGTCCACGTTGCTACCCGTCTCTAAGGTGGCATCGCTGAGCAGCACACCGAGTCCTTTACCTAGTCTTCCTTTAGCCACGATACATCACTTCCTTTGCTAACTCCCGATAGGCCTTTGCACCCTTCCCTTTGTTGTCATAGGTGAGAATGGACTCGCCAAAGCTTGGTGCCTCAGCCAGCCTGACTGTACGGGGGATCATTGTTTTAAACACCTTGTCTCCAAAATGACTTTGCACTTCTTCAACAACCTGCCGCGCGAGAGCTGTGCGTGGATCATACATGGTCATGAGCACGCCAAGCACTTCAAGCTCTCTGTTTATGCGCGTTTTGACAATTCTTTCTGTCTCGAGTAGTTTTGTCAGTCCTTCCAGTGCATAGAACTCACACTGAATGGGAATAATCAAATTGTTTGATGCTGCAAGCCCATTAATAGTGAGCTGTCCAAGCGAAGGGGGGCAATCAATCAGCGTGTAGTCATAGGCATGTCGCACTGGCTCTAGTAGGTCTGCCAGCCTGTGCTCTCTAGCGTACTCGTTCATAAGCTCAACCTCTGCGCCAGCAAGGCTAATCGTCGCTGGTATCAAGTCAACCCTGCTCGCCACCTCTTGTATTATGAGGTCTTCTGCAGGAGCTTCGTTAATGAGCCCATCGTAGACGCACCTGAGTTCACTGTGCTTTTCTACCCCAAACCCGCTGGTAGAGTTGCCTTGTGGATCAAGGTCTACCAGGAGCACCTTCATGCCAAGCTCACCAAGCGCAGCAGCAAGATTAACTGCGGTTGTAGACTTACCTACACCTCCCTTTTGATTGATTATTGCGGTGATGACTTCCTTGTGCTTTTCCATTACGTATTAATCACCTCTATTTCTGCGTTTATTGTGCATTTTGCTCCTGGTGGAGCTTGTGCTAAGTATACACAACATACACCGGAACAAAGCCCTGGATCCACTTTTCACGTGAAAACTTGAGCTCTGTGGCACACGCTGCTTTTGTATTGTCCTGTGCGTTGCAAGCCGTCCGCGCGTCACGCAGCTAGCCTCCTGTCGTCCGCTCGTCGCGCAGCTAACCTCCTTTGCTGCTCTGTCCGTTTCGTAGCTAACCCCTTTGATGCCCTGAACATCGCGCGGCTAACCCGCTATCGACCTGTGCGCAGCGCGATTAACCCCACTGTCTTTCTATGCGCAGCGCGGCTAACCCCTTTTTTTTGTCGTCCTGCGCGTCGCGAAGCGATGTTGCAGGATCTACTACAGGTCTGCCAATAATGCAAGTAGGCCCTGCGACCTTATCCTGCAACATTGCTGCGCAACGCGCAGGACGACAGGTGGGGTTGCTATGCGACACACAGGACAACGGTGGGGTTGCTATGCGACACACAGGAC
>WQXH01000031.1 GCA_009784945.1 Coriobacteriia bacterium
AGTCGCCTGAAAACCTTTGGGGTAGGTTACCGACCACTGTGGGCTCCCAGCTGAGCTAAGGCCCCACAGGTGCAACTGTGCAAGTATAGCAAAACGAGTGGCGAGTTCAAGTGAGAAACTAATTATGAGATAATCTCTCCATGAATAGGTTACTGGCTACACTATTGTTCGTTATTGCGGCAAGCGAGCCGCTGTCTAATCAACTTACGTCAAAGATTGTGAGTTTAGCTTGCAATGTTGACGTGGGGTCAGACTCGCAATATGACTAACGCTGAGTTTACACACTTGGAGGATCTCAAGGAACAGCTCAAGGCTGTGCCTATGGAGCCTGGCGTGTATCTCTGGAGGGATGAATCAGAAAGGATTCTCTATATAGGCAAAGCCAAGCAGCTCAAGGCTCGAATGCGTCAATACGTCAACCTTCAAGATGAACGACCGTCTATCCCGGCACTCATGGCAAAAACACGCAGCTTTGACTACCTGGTTGCCGTCAGCGAACATGAGTCGTTGGTTTTGGAAAAGAATCTTATAGATCAGTTTTCTCCACCTTTTAACGTGGATTTTAAAGATGATAAAAGTTATCCCTTCATCGCGCTCACCCTGGGAGACAGCTTTCCAGCAATCAAGTACACACGTGAAAAGCCTCAGCGAAACACTCGCTACTTTGGGCCTTACACCGATGCTCGGGCGGCGCGAGAGACCATGGAAACAGCGCGAAGGATAGTGCCCCTGTGTAAAACAAGCTGTGTTGAATGGAAGCGGCTTACCAAATCACTTTCTGGAGGTGCAGACCTCAAAGAAGCTGTTTTGCTCGCTCGTCCATGCTTTGATTCTCATGTAGGACTGGGGCCTGGCCCTTGCACTGGGCAGTGCACACCTGAGGAGTATCAAGAAAATGTGCGCAAGATCGTTCGCTTCCTCAGCGGCCATCGCAGGGAGTTTATCAGCGCTCTCAAGGATGATATTGAAGAGGCGGTGTCCCTGCTGGACTTTGAGCGTGCCGCTCGCGAAAAGAAGCGCTTAGACACCCTTATGAGGCTAAACGACAAACAAAGTGTGGTGTTGAGCCCTCAGCTCAGCGCAGACAGCATAGGCTTCTTCAGGGAAGAGACCATTACCGGCGTACAAGTTCTCAGTGTTCGTGAAGGGGTGGTGCTACTCCGCAATGAGTTCATACTGGATAAAGGACTTGATGTTTCTGACGACGAGCTGGTGCGCGCCTTCCTCCTCAAGTATTATGAGCAGGCTTCCTATACACCCAGGGAGCTAATTCTTCGCACGAGTCCAACAGATTCTGAGCTCATTCTTGACTGGCTCACCAGAAAGCTTGCCTCTAAGCATGGTGCCAAGGTGCGCATGATAACGCCCCAGGCGGGAGAAAAGCATGAGCTTCTGAAGATGGCAGAGCGCAACGCAAAGCATGTGCTCTCGCGATACATGGTTCGTACGCGCTATGTGGAAGAGCGTGTCAACCAGGCACTTCTGGAGCTCGAGAGTGCTTTAGCGCTTGAGCAGGCACCTCTGCGCATCGAGTGCTACGATGTTTCTACGTTTCACGGCTCGTGCTCGGTAGCCTCTCTCGTGGTCTTTGAGGGCGGAAGACCTGCCAAGAAGGAATATCGACACTTTAGGATAAAAAAACAAGAAGAAGCACATGATGTTGCTATGATGGTTGAGGTTATTGAACGTCGTTTCTCGGCAAAGAACCTCGCTAACAAACGCTTTGCATCCATGCCGAGCATGCTGATCGTTGACGGTGGAAAGCCGCAGCTCAATGCGGTACTGCAAAAACTGCAAGAGCTTGGAATAAAAGGCGTGGCCGTTGTCGGCCTGGCAAAGCGCGATGAAGAGCTCTTTGTGAGCTGGCAGAGCTCCCCTGTGCTTTTGCCCAGCGGATCAATGGGGCTCTATTTGGTTAAACAAGTCAGAGATGAGGCGCACCGCTTTGCCATTACCTATCATCGTAAACTGAGAAATAAGAGCCTGACCAGTACAGTGCTCGACAGCATAGCCGGACTCGGCCCCAAGCGAAAGAGAACGCTACTCAAGGCATTTGGCTCACAAAAGGCGCTCAAGGCTGCCAGCGAAGAAGACATAGCTGCCGTTGATGGCATACCCAACGAGCTGGCAAAAAGAGTCTACTCTGCGTTACACTAGTAAAACTACTCTATCTGGGCATGGCATGCCATTCACAGAGTGCTTTGAGTGAGGTGTGCTATGCAATTGACCATACGCGTATATGAGAAGTTTACAAGCAAGTCAAACAGCTGGGAGGCACTGTGATGAATGATGAGAGGATAAACCAAAATGAAACCGAGGTGAGGCAATCGAGGCCTGGCCTGGTTGTTATAACCGGTATGGCCGGAGCTGGAAAGACCCAGGCGCTTCACACCTTTGAAGACATAGGTTACTTTTGCATTGACAATCTTCCGCCGTCGCTGCTTTTAAACCTCGTGTCTTTGGCCGGTATTCCAGGAGGTGCCTCGCGCAAGTTGGCGGTAGTGAGTGATTTACGATCGGGGGAGTTCTTTGCTGAGCTTGAAACAGTGCTTGGGCAGCTCGCCGAGCTTAGTGTGGACTTTAGCATACTGTTCTTAGATGCTCAAGATGGCTCGCTCTTGACTCGCTATAAGGAAACCCGACGCAGGCATCCTCTCTGCAACGATGACATGACGCTGTCGGAAGGTATTGACCTGGAACGTAAACAACTCAATGCAGTGCGCGAGATGGCCAGTCACGTTATAGATACGAGTGGCAAGGATACGCGCTCTTTGCGCAAGGAAATACGTGATCTCTATAGCCAGTGCCCCAACGACAAGGGGCTTCGTGTGTCGGTTGCGTCGTTTGGTTTTAAACATGGGTTTCCGAGAGATGTAGACATTATGATAGACGTGCGCTTTTTGCCTAATCCCTTCTATGAAGAGAGCCTGCGACCGCTTACAGGCCTGGATGAACCAGTGCGAAACTACGTCTTTGAAAACAGTCAAACTCAGGCATTTTTACAAAGATGGAAGGATCTTCTCTCCACAATCATGCCCGGTTATGTTCGCGAGGGAAAACGCTACCTGTCTATTGGCATTGGGTGTACGGGAGGCCAGCATCGCAGTGTGGCTTTGGCAGAAAGAACTTATCAGTTTCTTAAGGATCTGGGTTATAGCACCAGTGTATCTCACCGAGATATTCTCCTGGCAAATCTAAAAGCCGGTATTGATGCCAACCTGGATAATAATGAGGATGAAGTCAGCGCATGACTCAAAGCATAACGAAGCAAGAGCTTGCCTCTACGCGTACTGTTTGTATAGGTGGAGGCACAGGAGTGCCCGCCAGCATAAAGGCGCTTGCCTCGCTGGGGATATTTCCAGATGCTGTGGTAAGCGTAGCAGATGACGGCGGATCTTCTGGGCTCCTCCGCTCACATACGGGGCAAGTCCCCCCAGGTGATTTGCGCAAATGCTTGATAGCTCTTGCACGAGATGAAAAGAGCCCCTGGGTAGGAGCGTTTAAGGAGCGTTTTGAGTACGCCTTTGATCATACACTTGGAAACTTGATACTCACCGCCCTGCAAGAAACCACTGGCTCTCTCACTCAGGCAATTGAGCTTTGCGAGAGGCTGCTCGACACCTGTGGGCACGTATATCCCTCCTCACTGAGCAGTGTGCTGCTAAAGGGGGTCACGCGAGATGGTAAAAAGCTTGCCGGGCAAAGCAAGCTCTGCAAATCTCAAACTGCCTTGGCGCATGTAGCGCTTGACCCGGTTAACCCTCCAGCCAATCCAGCTGCTGTAAAAGCAATTATCGAAGCAGATCTTTTAGTGCTGGGGCCAGGCTCGCTCTTCACTTCCATTATTCCTAATTTGCTGATACCTGGCATTGTGGATGCAATCATACAAAGCAGGGCAGCCACCGTCTTTATTTGCCCTGTTGCCGATGTGCAGGGCGAAACCTGGGGTCTTGACGCAGGAGAGCTGGTAAATGCCTTGCTCACGCATGGGCTTGAAGGACGCTTGGATTACGCTTTGGTTAATCAGAATGAAACAAAAAGGCAGAGTGGCAATGTCACTGGCTATTTTCAGGCCATTGGAAGCGATGCACAGGCTGCTTTGGTAGAGCCCGAAAGCAGCTCAACTCTCAGGCTGGTGGTGGCAACTAACGATGTGGTATCTCAGATCCGTGAGAAGGGCGTCAAGGTTTACTATCGCTCCATGTGTGCGACCCAAACACCCAGTTGGCATGACCCCACTGCGCTCGCCACCGCACTGGCAAGTGTAATCGCTGATTCGAAGAGGCAATAAGTGCACTTTTAGGATAAAATCTGAAGTAGTGACCTCCAACTAAGAAAAGGGTGGGACAAGGTGTCTTTTACCGCCGAAGTCAAAGATGAGCTCTCGCGCATCCCTTCTGAGCATGAGGCCTGCAAAAAAGCAGAGCTCAGCGCTTTAGTGCGCATAGAGGGTCATCTTTCGGGCAAATATAGACTTGAGGTGGTAACCGAGTTGGCACCAGTTGCCCGTATTGCTGTGCGCCTTCTTCATGATATTTACCACCTTAAAACAGAGATAACTACGCGCCGAAGTGTATTGCACAAAACGTATAGTTATCTTATTACCGTTCCAGCACAGGTAGGGCTTAAGGAAGCTCTTGCCGACATGGGCATTATCTCCGAAAGCGGCTTGGAAATGGGCATAGTGCCACGTTTAGTGAAAGACCAATGCTGTCTGGTGTCCTATCTCCGTGGAGCCTTTTTGGGAGGGGGCTTTATTGCCGACCCAAAGCGAGATTTTCACTTTGACCTGAGCTGCGGACATGAGAGCCTGGCTAATGGACTTGTTGCACTGCTTGCCCAAAATGGCATCCCGGCCAAGGCGATAGTGAGGCGCAATGCCTGGATAGTCTATATCAAAGGCGCTGAGCCCATTGTGGATTTTCTTGCTCTGGTTGGTGCCCATAAGGCGGTTTTAGCCATAGAGCAAGTAAGGGTTACCAAGTCGATTCGAAACGATGAAAATCGTCGGGTCAATGCCGAGATGGCCAATCAAGCCAAATCGATTGAGGCATCTCTTTCGCAGCTGCAAAATATACAACTGCTCATTGACACTAAAGGCTTAGACAGTATGCCTAAGGCTTTACAAGAGGTGGCGCTGCTGCGCTTGACTCATCCCGATGTATCCTTGAGAGAGTTGGGAGAACTGGCTCATCCACCACTTTCCAAATCGGCTATCAATCATCGTATCAGACGCATTGATGAATTAGTCCAATCGCTATTAAAGGAGAATGAACATGAATAGTATTGATGCAGTAGACGTGGGCGGCAAGCGTGTTTTGGTTCGTGTTGACTTCAACGTGCCACTTTCTGAAGGTACCGTATGCGACGACACACGCATACGAGCTGCCTTGCCCACTATTAACTATTTAAGAAAAAATGATGCCAAGGTCATTCTTATGAGCCATCTGGGGCGCCCCAAGGGAGTAGGTTTTGAGGATGAATACTCCATGGCTCCTGTTGCGCGTGTGTTATCACGTATCTTAGGCGAAGAGGTGGTTTACTCGCCGATCGTTGATAATGCTGAAGTTCGGAGCATGGCAGATCAGCTCAAAGAAGGGCAGGTGCTGTTACTCGAGAATCTGAGATTTGATGTACGCGAAAAAGAAAACAGCAGTGAGCTGGCTGAGGAATTAGCGCAGTTGGCCGATTTGTATGTTAATGATGCCTTTGGGGCTGCACATAGGGCTCATGCATCAGTTGAGGCGATTACTCGTTGCTTGCCTTCGTATGCAGGCCTTCTTATGAGCCTGGAGATAAACACGTTAAGCTCGTTGCTTGATGCACCCGAACGTCCTTTTGTTGCTATTTTAGGGGGCTCAAAAGTGTCTGATAAAATCAAGATCATTGATGCCTTGCTTGAGAGAGTTGATGTTTTGATGATTGGTGGTGCCATGTGCTTTACCTTCCTCAAGGCGCAGGGATATGAAATAGGTAAGTCGCTCTATGAGTCAGACTGGGAGGAAAAAGCCTTGCAGATCCTACAAAAAGCCCAGGAGAGGGGAGTGCAGCTTCTTTTACCCCTCGATGTCATAGCAGCTCCTCATTTTGCTGAGGATGCTCCCACGAGAATCTATTCGATTGACGAGATGGACTCAACGATGATGGGTCTGGATATAGGTCCTGCTAGCTCCACTCTGTACGCTCGCGCCATAGGAACGGCAAAGACCGTGTTTTGGAATGGCCCCATGGGCGTCTTTGAGTTTAAGGCTTTTGAGTCTGGTACCAAAGCGGTTGCCAAGGCGGTAGCCAGCTTGCAACATAATGCCACAACGGTAGTAGGAGGTGGAGACAGTGTTTCTGCACTGCGCTCATTTGGACTGGAGGACAAGATTGCCTTTGTCTCAACAGGCGGCGGTGCATCTATGCAACTCTTAGAAGGCACGCCACTGCCAGGTGTAGAAGCCCTAAAAGCAAGAATTAACGATTAGGAAGATGCAGCCCCCAAAAAGCCGTAAAGAAAGGAAGTATTATGCGTAAACCACTAGTAGCAGGAAATTGGAAGATGCACAAGACAGCCAGCGAAGCCACCAGGCTTTTTCAGCAGTTGTCCAATAGTTACGATCAAAGCCTGGCAGGTGTGGACATGGTAGTGTGCCCACCATTTACCTCGCTCAGAAGTGCTCAAGTGACCTTGGAGTTTGACTCAAATACCGAGATAAAGATTGGTGCCCAAGATGTGCACTGGGAGCCCCAAGGTGCCTTTACCGGAGCTATTTCGGCTGCAATGCTGAAAGATGTATCGTGTACGTATTGCATAGTTGGCCACTCCGAGCGACGAGGATACTTTGGCGAGACCGACGAAATGGTAGCTCTCAAGGCTGCTGCTCTTGCACAAGTAGGCATAGTGCCTATCGTCTGCTGTGGCGAGAGTCTTGAGACTCGTGAAGAGGGCGGAGCACTCAGCTTCGTTACCGCACAGATTCGCGCTGCCCTTGAGAACATTTCTGCTGAAGATGCCAAGGCAATCGTTATAGCTTATGAGCCAATCTGGGCTATAGGCACAGGTCGCACTGCGTTGCCTGAGCAAGCTGAGGAAGTATGCAACGCATTGCGCGAAACACTTCAAGAGCTTTATGGCAAAGAAGTAGCTGATGCAATTCGCATACTTTACGGAGGCTCACTCAACCCTGGTAACGTGGAGTCTTTTGTGGCCATGCCAAATATCGATGGCGGTCTTGTGGGAGGAGCCTCTTTGGTGGCTGAGGACTTTATTGTCCTTCTCAAGGCCTTTTCATGAGGACACCCGCCTTACTGGCAGTTCTAGACGGAATCGGACTCAGAGAAGAGCGCGAGGGAAATGCATTCCTGCAAGCGCAGGCGCCTTTACTTCATCAGCTTTTCTCTGAGGAGAATTCCGCTTTTTGCAGCCTGAGTGCCTCTGGAAGAGACGTAGGGTTGCCTGAGGGTCAGATGGGCAACTCTGAGGTTGGCCATCTTAACATTGGCTCAGGGCGAGTGGTTAATCAGGAGCTCACCCGAATTGATGTGGCAATAGAAGAGGGCACTTTTTTTCACAATCAGGTGCTTATTGACACCATCGACTCAGCACAGGAGAATCAAGCCACCTTGCATCTGCTTGGATTGCTGAGTGACGGAGGAGTGCATTCCATGCAGTCTCATCTTGAGGCACTGCTTGTCATGGCCACCAAACGTGGCACAAAGCGTATTCGTGTGCACACGCTGCTTGACGGGCGGGATGTGTCTCCCCAAAGTGGAGCACTCTATATGCGCAAGCTCTGCCTCTTCATTGAAGAACTATCTCAAGCAAACCACGAAATTGATGTGCGCGTGAGTACGGTGAGTGGACGCTACTACGCCATGGATAGAGACTCGCGATGGGAGCGAGTCGAGGCGGCATGGATGGCCATGGTGCTCCCTCAATACGAGAGTGTGTTGAGTGTGTCTGCCAGCGAGAATGCTGAAGAGCTTATTGAGTCGAGTTACGCTCGGGGTATATTCGATGAGTTTGTCGAGCCTGTTGCCCTCGGACCCGATGGCATCGAAGACGGTGATAGCCTCATCTTTTTTAACTTTAGGCCAGATAGAGCCCGTGAGCTAACTCGTGCGTTTATCGACCCTGACTTTGATACCTATGGCTTCAAGCGTGCCAAGGTGCCAAAGATAACCTTTGCAAGCATGACAGAATACGATCCAGAGTTTTGGCAACGTTTTGGCGCAGGAGTGGTGTTTGCAAAGCAGTATCCACAAAACACTTTGGCAGACTATTTTTCAAGTTTAGGGCTCAAACAGCTTCATATTGCCGAAACCGAGAAGTACGCACACGTTACCTTTTTCTTTAATGGAGGTATTGAGGAGCCCAAAATTGGAGAAGAGCGTATTCTCATACCTAGTCCACGAGTGGCAACCTATGACCTCAAGCCAGAGATGAGTGCTCCGGAGGTAGGCAGATTGCTTGCCGAGGCAATAAAAGACGATAAGGCTGATGTATATATCGTTAACTTTGCCAATGGGGACATGGTGGGCCACACAGGTTGCATGGAGGCTGCTATTAAAGCAATTGGAGCTGTAGACGCAGAAGTCAAAACCATTCTTGATGCTCTCAGACTCAAACAAGGTGTTGCCCTGATTACTGCAGACCATGGAAACTCCGAGTATATGATGGACGAAGATGGAAACCCCTGGACTGCTCACACAACGGCGAGGGTTCCCTTGGCAGCTATGGACACTTCCACGGAGCTGCCGCTCAAGCTTAAGCGAGAAGAAGGTGGACGCCTGGCTGACATAGCGCCAACATTGCTAGACCTTATGGGGCTGACTGCACCGAGCGAGTTTACCGGTAGTTCATTGTTGGAGAGGTAGTGAGTGGACCGGTAAGCCGGATTCTGTCTCGTATGACCATTTATCTAGGAGCAGCGTCGCCGCTACCCTCATGCTGACAACCCGGGTGCCAATCGGGCTAATTGATAGCACCCCTATTTGTCATTGCTCCAGATGGGGTTTGCCAAGCCGCTGTGTTGCCACAGCGCTGGTGCGCTCTTACCACACCGTTTCAGCTTTTCTCCTGCTCAAAACATAAAAGGGTGTTTGGAGCTTGGAGAGTTTTCTTTTCTGTGGCACTTTCCGTCGAGTCACCTCGCCCAGCCGTTAGCTGGCATCCTGCCCTGTGGAGTCCGGACTTTCCTCACCTCGCTTTGTGCATACTGTGGCAAGGCGCAGTCATATAGTCCACTCAAACATGATTCTAGCACAGCTTAATGATAAAATGAGGCTTACACTTTGAAGGGAGACCTACCTATGTATAAGACGTTTAGGCAAAAGGCGTCTCGCGTCCTCGCTTTTCTTATAGCAATCACGTTGCTTTTTTCTCTTAGTGGCTGCCTGCCCTATATATTTTTTGAACTCTCTGGAAGAAGCCCACAGGAGCCGGGGCACCTACAGGCAACCGTCTACGAAACAACAGGAAGCTTGAGCCACCTCAGTTACGATGAGTTGTGCGA
Organism: Coriobacteriia bacterium; assembly: GCA_009784945.1. Taxonomy (GTDB): domain Bacteria; phylum Actinomycetota; class Coriobacteriia; order Coriobacteriales; family UBA8131; genus WQXH01. The sequence continues at coordinate 9,501 of WQXH01000031.1, forward strand.
TGCTCTCTTTGAGCACGAGGTGGCCTCTGACAGCCTTTTGCTGAATCAGTGCGTAGTTGACCCCGAGGCACTGGGTATCAAGGTACCACGCCCTGCAACACTGGGCGACTACTCCTTTGAAGCCACGCAATCTGAGAATCAGTTTTACAGCGAAGTGCTCCTGGCGCTTTCTGGCTTGGATACAGAAGAGCTGAGCCCCCAGCAGCAAAGCGAAGCTGCCTATATCGAAATGGTGCTCAAGCAGACGCTGCGACATGAGGAGTTTTACTACTTTGACAGGCCGCTGAGCCCCTCAAGAGGGGCGCAGGCCATGCTGCCGCTCAGTCTGATGGACTACAGCTTTAGAACAGCAAACGACATAGATATTTACCTGGAGATCCTAGAGGATTTTCCGCGCTACTTTGAACAATTGATTGAGCATGAAAAGGAAAAGCTTAATCGGGGGTTATCGATGCCACGTGAGTCTTTGGTTGATACTATCGAAGAAGCGCATGCCTATATGAAAGATGTGGATTCTCACATTCTTGTGGAAACATTTAACGAGATGCTGGATATGGCGATAGATGAGTTAGAGTCTTCAGACGAAGTGCTATCTGATATACCTGCGCTTACCACAAAGCAAATACAAGGGTATAAGGATCAAAATAAGCAGGCACTTGAGAAGTTCGTTATCCCTGCCTACAAGACGCTTGTGCAGGAGCTGGAAAAACTGCTCCCTTCCAGTACGGCAGGAGCTCGAATCTATGATTACAAGCGCGGCAGCGAGTACTATTCGCTCAAAATGGAATCAATGGGATTTGATCAAGATCCCGAAGGGGCAATACGGACCTTAGATAAAGCGCTTAAAGACGACTGGGAAGCCCTTATGCAAGACCCAGATTTCTTCTTTGCAGAAATATCGCTTAGTGAGGCCGTGAGGGCGGCAGGGGAGAGCCCAGAAGAATACGTGGAGTATGTGAGAAAACACTCAATCAAGGATTTTGCCGGAATCAATGAGCTGCACTATTCAATCAAAGTAGCGCCCGATGCCTCGCCCAATGATTATGCCATGGCATACTTTCTTATTCCCCCGGTTGATAATCCACAGAAAAACACCATTGTCTTTTTTCCCCGTAATATTTCTGACGATGTTGAGCTCTACAATACGATAGCTCATGAGGCCTACCCAGGGCATATGTATCAATTCTTTGCCTACAGTATCGAAGAGCCAAGCAATATACAAAAGTTGTTAGGCAGCATGGCTTACATAGAAGGCTGGGCCATGTATACGCAAGAGTACGCAATGCGCTATCTTGATGCCGATATCGCTGCCATAGAGTCTTATAACACCTACGAAAGATTTGCCTATGCACTTCAAGCTCGCGTGGATCTTGGTGTTAATTACCAGGGTTGGGGTGTGGCTGAAACAGGGCGCTATTTGGGAGAATGGGGCTTTGAGCACGCCGCACAGGGCATCTATGATACGTGCATCAAGCAGCCAGTTGCTTACTTGCCCTATGGTTTGGGCGTAATCAAGTTTATTGAGTTGCGCAGTATGGCCGAGTCCGAGCAGGGCCGAGGATTTGACCCCATAGCTTTTCATCAAAAGATTACCAGCCTTGGCCCTGTACCCTTTTCAATGCTTGATGCTGAGATGAACGCTTGGATTAAAAGCGCAGAGGCGCAGCCTGTTTGATGAAGGACTTACACCATTGCGTGCACGATCGCTTGACTGGCTGCCCTTGCTTAGCACTATTGGGCAAGCAGTAAAATAGAGATGGACAGTGACTTTCATGGCAAAAAATCGATTTATGGATGCGCTTATTGGTGGAGAGTTTGTTGTTTCATGCGAAATAATTCCAGGACGTGGCGCTGCAACACCCAGGCAAGATGAGGAATTGGCCAAGGCAGTTGCAGTTTGGAACACCGGGCTTGTGCATGCCATTTCAGTAACTGATAACCCTGGAGGGCATCCTGCCTTGCTTGCTGAGGCTATGGGAGAAGAGCTCGAGCCCAAGGCTATTACCTCGCTTGTTCACTTTAGCTGCAAGGACAGAAGCCGTAATCAGATACTGTCACAGCTCTACGCAATGGAGCGCAAGGGGCTTGCAAACATACTGGTTATGACCGGAGACTATCCGGCAGGGGGCTGGAAGGGTAGATCGAGGCCAGTGTTCGACCTGGATTCCGTGCAGCTGCTTATGATGATAGGCGAGATGAATGCCGGACTCATGGCACAGGTATCGCCCAGCGGAGCCAAGGAACAGCCCAGCAGTTTTTATGCCGGAGCAGTGGTCAACCCATACAAGTATACCGAGGGAGAAGTGATTGCTCAGTATGCAAAGCTTCACAAGAAGCTTTTTGCAGGAGCTCGTTATCTCATTACCCAACTAGGCTATGACAATCGCAAGCTTGTAGAGCTGCAAAATCATATGAGAGAGCTTGGGTACGAGACCCCCGTCATTGCCAGTGTATTCGTACTTTCTTATCGCATAGCGCTTTTGATGCGGGAGGGAATGATTGCAGGCTGTTACGTGAGCGATGAACTCTTGACCCTACTTGCAAAAGAGGCTGAGGGTCGAGACGGTGGCGCTGCTGCTCAAATAGAACGTGCAGCGCAGATGGTTGCTGTTGCTAAGGGCATGGGTCTTGCCGGCGTGCATCTGAGCGGTTTGGAATTAAGCGCTGAGATGGTGGCTCAGATACTCTCGCGTGCGCATGACCTGGAAACGCAATGGCAAGATCTCTTTGAGGTTAACTGCTTTGGTGAGCCAGACGGCTTTTACTATTATCAAATAGATGGTGCAGCTGACAAGCCAGATCAGGAGAGTCGCATTCCTTCTCCCAGAAATGAGCAAGTAAAAGCTAGGCCGATTATGCAAGCCTATCGACTTTCACGGGTTTTTAATCGAGTCATGCTCACCCCCAACAGAGGTTTTTATGGAGCCCTTAAGCGGAGCATGGAGAAAAGGGAGCAAAAAAAGGGCATGCGCCAAAAACACGGTTTTGAGCGTATGGTCAAGACTCTGCTGTACAACTGCATGGATTGCGGAGACTGCGCCCTGGAAACCTGTGCGTACCGTTGCCCCATGTCCTACTGCCCCAAGTGCCAACGCAACGGACCATGCGGAGGCTCAATTAAGGGTTGGTGCGAAGTCTATCCTGATGAACGGTACTGCTTGTGGTATGGTGCCTATCACCGGCTCAAGAAGTATGGAGAAACTGATAAACTCAGCCTCTACATAACGCTGCCAAACAACTGGGACTATTTTGCTGCTTCGGGCTGGAGTAACTATACGCACGAACGAGACAATGCTGCCAGAAGAATTGTGATGAAATAAAGAGACTGAAAGGGTTGCCATGCAAACAGATATAGAAATCGCCCAGTCGCGTACGCCGGCGCACATCAAGACCATTGCAAGCAAAATTGACCTTGAAGAACGCTATTTAGAATATTACGGAAACTACAAGGCAAAAGTGGATTATCGGCTTTTGTCTGACGAAGTGAGGCAACCGGGCAAATTGATCTTGGTTACTGCTATCAATCCTACGCCCGCTGGTGAAGGCAAAACCACTACCACAGTAGGACTGGCCGATGGCCTGCAAGCCTTAGGAAAGAACTCGGTGGTAGCCCTTCGTGAGCCCTCTTTGGGCCCGGTGTTTGGCGTCAAAGGGGGAGCCGCTGGCGGAGGCTATGCGCAGGTCATCCCCATGGAAGATATTAACCTGCACTTTACCGGCGATTTTCATGCCATCGGGGCTGCCAACAATTTACTGGCAGCATTGTTGGACAATCACATCCAGCAGGGCAATGAGTTGAATATTGACATCAAGAACATACCCTGGCGCAGGGCTGTTGACATGAATGATCGCCAACTACGCAACATGGTTAATGGCCTGGGAGGAGCAATGCAGGGGGTGCCCCGAGAAGACGGCTTTGATATTACCGTTGCCTCTGAAGTTATGGCAATTCTGTGTCTTGCCAGCACCATAGAAGATTTAAAGAAGCGCCTTGGACGTATTGTAGCAGCCTATGCCACAGACGGTAGGCCCATAACTGCCGATGACCTCAAAGCTGCTGGTGCCATGACTGCTCTGCTTAAGGATGCACTCAAGCCCAACTTGGTGCAAACACTTGAGGGCACACCAGCCTTTGTGCACGGTGGGCCATTTGCAAATATTGCCCACGGTTGCAACTCGGTCATGGCAACCAATATGGCGCTTGCCTTTGGTGACTATGCTATTACGGAGGCAGGATTTGGAGCCGACTTGGGCGCTGAGAAGTTCCTTGATATCAAGTGTCGTTTGGCAGGGCTTGAGCCTGATGCGGTGGTAATTGTTGCCACGGTGCGAGCTCTCAAGCATCATGGTGGCGTGGCAAAAGATGAGTTGTGTCAAGAGAACCTCATAGCTTTAGAAAAAGGTCTACCCAACTTGCTTCAGCATGTAGAAAATATCACGACCGTCTATGGGTTACCGGCAGTAGTAGCTATTAATGCGTTTCCAACAGACACAAAAGCAGAGCTTGAGCTTGTAGAGAAACAATGCAGAGCCTTGGGGGTCAATGTTGCCCTTTCTGAGGTATGGGCTCAAGGCGGCGAGGGCGGAAAATCACTGGCCGAGCAAGTGATTCGCCTGGCTGAAGAACCCAAGAGCTTTACTCCGGCCTATGAGCTGGAGCTTTCTATCGAGGATAAAATCAAAGCTGTTGCCCTGCGGGTCTACCGAGCCTCCGAAGTGGAATTTAGTTCTGCGGCTAAACAACAGATCTCTGAGCTTACAAGACTTGGGTACGGAAAGCTTCCTGTGTGTATGGCAAAAACCCAATACTCTTTTTCTGACAACCCAGTGCTGCTCGGTGCCCCAAGAGATTTTTGTATCAGTGTCAAGAAGCTTAAGGTTTCTGCTGGAGCCGGCTTTATCGTGGTGCTTACCGGTGAGATAATGACCATGCCTGGATTACCAAAAGTACCTGCAGCAGAGCGTATAGATGTTGACGAAAACGGCAGAATCAGTGGGTTATTCTAGGAAATTACTGGACGAGCCCAAGAGTGCGAGCAGTATGTGAGTAGAAATGATTACGATGTGCAAAGGATAAGAACAGTGGGCAGCACACAGCTAAGTTGCGAAGAGTTTGTTATGGCGTTGGCATCAAGTGCTCCGGCGCCTGGTGGCGGAGGAGCTGCTGCGCTCATGGGTGCCTTGGGCAGTGCCTTGGGTAACATGGTGTCAGCGCTCACGGCAGGAAAGCCTAAATACGCCGATGTCGACGAAGAAGTCAGGCAGCTGATTGTAACTGCCAACGAGCTCCAAGAGCGCTTTATTGAATATGTTGCCATGGATGAAGAAGTGTTTGTTCCCCTGGCAAAGGCATATGGACTGCCCAGTACAACCCAAGAGGAGCGAGAACGCAAAGCACAAGTTATGGAATCCTGCCTTATTTCATGTTCACAGGTGCCCCTTGATATTATGCGCAGCTGTGCAGCAGCACTCGAAATGGTTGAGCGTATAGAAGTGATTGGCACAACAATTGCAATAAGCGATGCTGGCTGCGCTGCACTCGCCCTCAAAGCGGCACTCCTGTCTGCCGAGCTTAATATTAGAGCCAACACCATGTTCCTCAAGGATCAGACCAAAGCCGAGGTGATTACCGCAGAAGCGGAGTCGATAATTGAAAAGTGCGTGCCTTTGGCTGATGCTATCCATCAAAACGTTCGGAACCGATTGAGTTAAAGGACACTGCAACAAAGTGATTGTTATTGGCGAAAAGATTAATGGCTTTATTCCGAAGACGCTTGCCGCAATCGAGTCTGGGAACAAGGAATATATTGAAGAACTGGCAAGTGCCCAAGAACAATCAGGTGCACACTATCTTGACATATGCGCAGGAGTCAATCGCGAGAGTGAGCTCGACACTATGGTTTGGCTCATCGAGCTAGCTCAAAAGGCATCAAGCCTTCCCCTCTGTCTTGACAGTTCCTCTCCCACTGTTTTACTCGAAGTCATGAAGCGGGTGCAAAGGCCAGGCATGCTCAACTCTGTTTCGCTCGAAGAAGAAGAGGGTGTGAGCAAATGCAGCTTGGTTTTTCCGGTGATTGCACATACCGATTGGAAGATAGTGGCGCTCACAGTAGGCCCTGGCGGTATTCCAAAAACCCCCCAAGACAAAGCGGCTGTAGCTGGACGCATGATAGAGCAAGCTGAAGAGGCAGGCATAGTGCAAGAACGCATCTTCATAGACTTGGTTGTTACCACGCTCGCAACACAACAGGACTCTCTGCAAAACTTCTGTGAAGCTCTCAAGCTGGTTAAAAAGCAATACCCTCGAGTTCACTTTACCTCGGGTGTGAGCAATATATCGTTTGGCATGCCCTATCGCAAGGCTATCAATCAACAGTTTCTTGCCTTGGCCATGGAGGCTGGAATGGATTGTGCCATTCTGGATCCGCTTTCGTCTGGCATGCAATCCACTCTATTTGCCACTTCTGCCTTACTGGGAAAAGATGAGTTTTGCATGGAGTACCTACAAGCATATCGCAAAGGATTCTTTGGGGCTGAGCCTCAAGATCGGTAAAAATAGTATTTGACGATTTGGGCATTGACCGTTACCATATACAACTCTGCGAGTTCTGCTAGCACTTAGCAAGCTCTGGGATGTCGTCTAATGGTAGGACAGCGGATTCTGGTTCCGTCAGTGAGGGTTCGACTCCTTCCATCCCAGCCAGCATCCCAAGAAGCAGACAAGCAGTCAGCATGGCCCGTTCGTCTAGCGGTTTAGGACACCGCCCTCTCAAGGCGGAGGTCACGGGTTCGAATCCCGTACGGGCTGCCAGCAATTACAAAGCCTCGCGCAAGCGAGGCTTTTGTACATATAACGTCATCTAGGGATTCGAACCCGAGAGGGGCGAGGGATTGATTCTGACGCTAGTTTATTCTAAAATGTGACAATGTAATAACACATTGAAGCTGGGTAGCTTTACTAACGGGTATGGGAGGGGGTACGGCTATGGTAATACTAGAGTCAGATCATTTACTGGGCGAATTTGAAGCCGAAGCCATTTCTCATATTGGGGTGATTGAGACTGCCTTTCTTGACATGAATGATCATACCTGCGATACCGATATGATGAGCAATGTATTTCGCGCTGCTCACAGTCTCAAGGGAACTGCTGGCTTTTTTAAGCTGAAGAAAATAGTGGACGTGTCACATGAGCTCGAAAGCTTCTTTACGCAAATCAAGGATGAGTCTATTGTAATCAGCGATGATATTGTTGACGTAGTGCTACGCAGCGTCGATTGCCTACGCTTGCTCATAGATAACATGCAAGACGATGATGCCATAGAGATAGAGCAGATAATAAAAGAGCTCAGAAGCTATTCTGGCGTAGCAAGGCATGTTGATATTGAAGAAGTGGGCATTCCCTTTGATTTTAAGGATCCTCTTATCAGCAAGGCCTTGGAAGAGGCTGCACGCTTTGGCCACAGGGTGTACTACGTTCACATTAACTACAATAGGAGCCTAGGTAAGCTCTACACACATCCTGAGATATTGATACAAAATATTCTCTCTGTAGCCACTATTGTGGAGGCCTTAGTGAGACCTCATTCAGTCACAGGGACAGAAGAAATAACAATACGAGAGTTGGATCAGGGGCTGATAGCACAGAAACTTGTGTCAGTCATCATTAAACATGATACCTCGACCTTGGAGCTCTTGGTTACCAGCATCCTTGAGCACGACCTTTTCTCAATTGCCATAGAGGTTGACAAGCGTCATATTCGCTCACTAGAGAGAGAAGCGATGCTCAAAAAGGAGCAAGCAAAAATTTCTGAGGGGAAAGCTGCTGTCGCTGGTGTACCGCATACTGGTAGTAAGTTGCATGAGGCCAAAGACAATTATTCTATCAGGCTCAATATAGCAACTATCAACACCTTGCTCGATTTGGCCAACGAGATGATACTCACTCGCAATCAACTGTTTTCTGTAATGCCAGAAGATAGAAAGTCCATGCCTGGGATTGCCCCGGTTCTGCACAATCTCAGCAGGCTTACCAGCGAGATTCAAGAAAAAGTCATGATTACGAGAATGCAGCCGATCAGCGTGATATTTGATAAGTTCCCACGAATCATACGCGACACTGCAAAGTCTCTTAACAAGGAAATCTCCGTTGAGATACTGCGTGATGACGTGACCCTGGACAAGTACTTGCTGGAGTCCCTCACCGACCCCATCACGCAGCTCGTCAAAAACTCAGCCGATCATGGTCTTGAGTCGTCAGAAAATCGCATCAAAGCAGGTAAGCCTGCTAAGGGCGTGCTGAGGCTCAACGCCTATATGCATGACGGCTCGGCGGTCATTGAGGTACAAGATGATGGTGCAGGCATAGATACTGAGGCTCTCAAGCGTAAGGCTCTCGAGCAGGGGACTTCCACCGAGCAGCAGCTCGCTGCCATGTCGCATGCGGAAGTTCTCAGCCTGGTCTTTTGTCCCGGCGTGTCCACTGCAAAGAAGGTAACAAATCTCTCTGGTCGCGGCGTAGGAATGGACATTGTCAAAACCAATATTGAGAGCCTGGGCGGCTCAGTCGAGATAGAGTCTGAGCTGTGCAAAGGAACTACGGTGCGCCTGAAGATGCCGCTTACGCTCTCGGTGATACGCTCTCTTATTGTCACCATTGACTCAATTACCTATGCGGTGCCTGATCTCAATATCGAGAGAATAGTCCGCATTTGGAGTGAGACAAGCACAAAGCGCATCGAAAGGATAAACAAATCGCTCGTGCTCTGCTTGGATGGCCGCATTATTCCTGTGGTGACTATGAACGAGATTGCTGCCAAGGCAAAGGGTCAGCCGCCTGTGAGTGTTGATGAGGCTCTCGACAGGAGTCAGCATGGAGGTGTTGTCAAATGCTTGGTGCTCAGGGCAGGTGGCAAAAGCTTTGCCCTTCTTATAGATGACGCGCTCGACACCGAGCAGGTGCTCGTAAAGCCTCTTCCTGCGTATCTACAGAATTGCTCATGCTACTCTAATGTTACTGTTCTTGGCAATGGAAAGGCGGTAACCATACTTGATGCAGAGGGAGTCATGCGCTTTATGGAGTTAGACGATGAGGGGCTGCAAGACACTTATGTTATGACCAAAGATCAAGGATGCAATGAGCCATCAGAGGCAAAAGAAAAGCAGGTGATAATATTCAAGTGCTCTGGCTCCGAGCACTATGCCATTGAAACCAGTGATATTACACGTATAGAGGTTATCGATCCTGGCGAGATTCAAGAAATACGGCGTGGCACCTATATCAACATTGCAGACGGCACTATGCGCATTGTGCGTCCCGAAGACTACGCGCCGGTAAGGAAGCGCGCATACAACGAAGAAAAACTCTTTGTTATCACACTTAAAGAGAGTGAGACACCTTTGGGTCTCTTGGTGCGCAAGGTTTTGGATAAAGTTGAAGCAAGATTTGAACTCGATAAGGAGCAAATACAAAGCGATTACCTCTTTGGCACCAGTCCCTATGGAGAAAAGATTCTCATATTTCTTAATCCACAGGCAATCATTGAGGCTACGCAAAGAGACAAGCCGAAAATTGGCGCTGCACGCAAAGGGGGGCGCATATGAGGTGTTTAAGCTTTTATATTGACGAAGAGGTCTTTGCGGTAGACGTGACACTTGTCAGAGAGTTTGCACGAAAACTTGTGGTTACGCCGGTGCTTTCTGCTCCTGATACAGTCGTTGGTATTGCCAACTTGAAGGGCAGAGTGATAACACTTTTAAGTCTCTCTGAGTTGCTTGGGCGCAAGGAGAGTATTGTAAAAGACTGGGCAGCTGTGACAGCAGCTGCAATTATTTTTGAGACTTTTTCTGGAGGAGCAAATCAAATTGGATTGAAGGTTGATAGACCGGGAGAACTGATTGATATCGATGAAGCTGCTATTCGCAAGCCTTCTTTATCAACGGGGGCTCAGGAGAGCTTCTGTATTGCTGGTATAGCAGAAGTAGGCAATGCGTTGTATCGTATTATCGACATCCACTCGATTATTGAGAGGCTAACGTCGAACGATCAGGGTATCATCGAGTCACGGGCGGATGAAGGAGATAACAATGGCTAAAAGAACGAGTAATTTCAAAGTAAGAACTAAGCTCATGGCTGGGTTTTTGGTGGTGATGCTCATTGGTATAGCGCTTGGCGGAACAGGGCTGTACTCAATAACCACTTTGACAAAAATGTCCGAAGAACTTAACCTCTTGCGGGTTAATGCCAATAGCGCCTCGCATGTGCTTAATGCGCACTACTCGTGGAGGCAGTCTCTCACCGAGGCGGTCTACTCTCAGACTCAGTTCACAGGCACTCTTGATCCCGCGACTTGTTCTCTAGGAACCTGGATGGACAGTCCTGAGGCCAGCGCAATAGCGGATCCCGAGATACTTGCTCTTCTGAGTTCCGCGAGAACTCCTCATGAGTCTATGCATTATGAAGCAGAGACAGTCATGAAATTAGTGAGTAGTGATGAGTATGAGAGAGCCGTGTTTATGCTCAATAACACGGTACTTCCCGATAGCCAAGAAGTAATTGAGTTATTGAGCAAGGTCGATGTGCAGTATGACACGTTAATTAATGACCTGATGACACAGATAGTAGCCCAGGGCGCCTTTTTCTCGATGCTTATAATCGTTTTTATAGTAGCAGCGGTCATTGCTGGAATTGTAATGTCTCTCTTGGCTCCCTCTGCGCTCGTCAGGCCTCTTGGCACCCTTTCTTCTGTTATGGAAAAGGCAGCTGATAGCGACTTGACTGTCAGGCTGCCTTCGGACTACGGCGCAGAAATAGGTGCACTCTTTGATTCGTGCAATCGTTTGCTCGAATACAACGACCAAAACATAGCGCACCTGTCGGAGGTGGTAACGCAAACAAGAAGCACTGCACAAAGCATGCTCACCATATCGGTAGACATGGCAGAAAACAGCAAGAGTTTAAACGAGCAAACGTCATCGGTGAGCACTACGGCCGAGGAGTTTTCTGCCGGCATGAGCCAGTCAACCAACGCACTCTCTACTGCGAGCAGCCACATAAGCGCAGTGGCGTCTTCTATTGAGGAGATAAACTCAACCATTGGTACGGTAGCTGCTGCGGCAGAGGAAACAAGTGCTCGAGTTAACCAGTCAAGCGACCTGGTTGACAGTATTCAAAACAGCATCGTCAAGGCTTCTGGATCGGTGCAGCTCGTCTCCGATGCATTCAATAGCGTTGCTGAAAGTGTTGATGAGATCAACAAGTCTATACTATTGGTAAGCGAGCACAGCGCTAATGCCAAAACCGAGATGTCGGATGCAGATATCAAGGCCAAAAACACCAACGAGATAATTCAAAGGCTGGAAGCTGCCAGTAAGCAAATTGGCAAGATTGTCAATGTTATCAATGACATTGCTGACCAAACCAACATGCTTGCCCTTAATGCTGCCATTGAGGCTGCAGGAGCAGGAGAGGCCGGCAAAGGCTTTATGGTGGTGGCCAATGAGGTCAAGGAGCTTGCCAAGCAGACTGCTGATGCCACTGACGAGATTGCCAATCACATTGAGAATATGCAAAAGAATATGCCTGAGGCCGTGGGAGCTGTAATAGAAATTACTGCGATCATGAATAGCATCAGGGAGTACGTAAATTCCTTTGCCCAGGAGATGGAGCGTCAAGAAAAACGCAGTGATCAGATTAACGAGGAATCTGCTGCTGCTGCGCGGCGAATGAACGAGATTGCCACCGAGATAAACCATATTTCCGAAAACGCGCAGTCGGTAACGAGTACGGTTGTTGAGTCTGCAAAAGGTGTCAATGAGATTGCTAAATCCACCGCCGAGCTGGTGATTGGAACCCAGGAGATAGCGATGAACTCCGAACGCACTTCAAGCAATATCAGCGAGATTAATCGCGCTGCCAAGGAGATGACCTCAGGAATTGTAGACATATCAAAGAGCATTCAGCTGATAAGCAAGGAAGCTGCGGTTACCCAGCAAAGTGCAGACTCTGCAAAACTATCCAGCGAGGAGTTGCTCGATATGGCAAATGACATGGAAGGGTTTATTTCGAAGTTTAAGATTAGTGACTAGATGAGTGGCAAATTATGGGCGATGTAAGCATACTGGTTGCCGACAGTTCGTCGGTCTATATCAAAATGTTTCCGCGGGCGATTGCAGAAGCTGACGAGCACGCAACGGTTTACTGTGCTGCCAGTGCCAAGGAAGCTCTTGGGCTCATTGCAAAAAAGCACTTTGATATCGTCATTGTTGATATTGACCTCCCTGGCGTTGTTCTTGAGGAGCTCTTCAATACCATCAAGCTCGAAATACCCAAAGCCTATATCCTGGTGACCTCCAGGCCAGCTCGAGATAGCGAAAGAATCTTTAGTAAAGTCGAGGCTCTGGGCGCTACTGAATGCATGGTAAAGCCAATCTATGACAGCTACAGCAAAAACCTGGAGTTGCTCAAGAAAAAGATGCAAGATATTATCCAACGTGCCAGTAGCGACAAAACTGAGCAGACAATACAGAAAATATCGGATCAAAAAAGGATAAGCTCATCTACCAAGGCTAATCGTTTTAGACCCGAGCTGGTGGTGATTGCAGCCTCTACGGGAGGGCCGGTAGCTCTAGAGAGCATCGTTGTGCAGCTGTGCGAGGATTTTCCAATTCCTGTCATGATAGTTCAGCACATACCCGAAAGCTTTACCGAAAGCCTGGTGAAAAACCTTAATAGCAAGTCGCGCCTCAAGGTTAAGGCGGCAGAGCACAGAGAGCTCATTACTGCCGGTACTATTTATTTTGCGCCTGGTGGTACTCACATGAAGTTGGATAGGAAGAATAGGGTGTGCTTGGAGGATGCTCCACCTATCAACGGGGTGAGACCAGCTGCCGATGCACTCTTTGAGTCGATTGCCGAAAGCTATGAGGGAACAAGAGTTTTGGCGATAATACTTACCGGCATGGGCAACGACGGAAGAGATGGGGTGGCCAAGCTAAAGGAGCGCAAGCAGTGCTATTGCATAGCGCAAAGCGAAAAGTCCTGTGTGGTATATGGTATGCCCCGAGTTGTTATAGAAAGTGGTCTGGCTGACGAAATTATAGAATTAAAGGAGATACCTGCTGTTTTAGAAAGCCTCAGATATCTCCCAGCCGGGAGTTGATAGTATGCAACTCGGATCCCTGCAGTGCTCAATAAATGAACAGGAGTTCTTGCTATTTAGCGATTATATAGCTAATAAATGTGGCATGGTGATTCCTCCCGAGAAAGCCTATCTCATAGAGACCAGGCTCACTGGTCTTATGTTGGATGTGGGAGCTGAGAGCTTTTCTGAGCTCTATACCCATATTCAAGAAGATGCAGATGCCATCATGGCACAAAAGGTCATCAACTCCATAACTATAAATGAGACCATGTGGTTTCGTGATAGTGCACCCTGGAAGGTGCTTGAAGAGCTCGTTTTACCTCGACTTGTTTTTGAGATAAGGAGCGGCATGAGGGTTCGAGCCAGAATATGGAGCGCAGCTGTATCAACGGGGCAAGAAATCTATTCAACCGTAATGTGCATTGATGACTACCTGCAAAAACACCACATAACCGATGTCAAATTATCTCACTTTGAGTTTCTTGCCACAGATATTTCTACCTCCATGCTCGGTTTGGCTAAAAGGGGCAGGTACGACAAGGTGAGCATTAATCGCGGACTTGATGATTACTATCGCAGAAGGTACTTTTGCCAAACAGGCTCTGCGTGGGAGTTAGACCAAAGAGTTAAAGAAGCGGTTAGATTTGAGCGCTTCAATCTACAAGACAACTGCGATTTACTTGGTAAGTTTGATGTTATTCTTTGTAGATATGTATTAATATACTTTTCAGAAGAACTAAAAAGGGCGGTGGCACACAGGATTCATGGCGCGCTGGCGGATGATGGCGTGTTGTTTACCGGTAATTATGCACTCTATGACCTGCTGGCCAGTGAGTATGACACCATGCATTATGAGAACCTGACGTATTATTCAAAGAAGAAGGAAGCATCATGAAGTTGTTGATCGTAGATGATTCATCTGTGATAAGAAAGGTGATACGAGCCGCCACCGATGTGCTTGAAATTGAGGCAGAAGAGGCGCGTGACGGTGTTGAAGCCCTCGAGATGATTCAAGCCTTACACGAGGAGCTTTGTTTGATCCTCTTAGACTGGAATATGCCAAGAAAGAATGGTTACGAGGTTCTCCTTGAAATTAAAAGTGATGAGAGATATAAGCATATTCCGGTTATGATGGTTACCACGGAGGGGCAAAGGGATAATACCGTAGCTGCTGTTCGTGCAGGTGCCAGTAATTACTTAACAAAGCCCTTTACGGTAGAAGAGATGGAAGTTAAAATCATCGAATGTCTGGGCAAGGGGGGTGCTAGATGATTACACAAGAAGACCTTGCTGCAACCTTTTTTGATGTGCTGCATGAAGTTGCCAAGACGATGTCTGGGCTAACTATTAAGCTTATACCTCAAGGGGAGCCTGATGCCAGTGGAGATATTTGCAGTGTGATGATGCTGGACGGGTGTGTCAACGGAGTCTTTTCGCTCTCGGGCAGTCCACAGACATTTCGTATGCTCTGCTCAGGCATGATAGGAGCCTCACCCAAGGAGGTCAAAGAGGAGGATGTTGCAGATACCCTGTGCGAGCTGGTCAACATGACCGCTGGAGGAGTCAAGCTGCGTTTAAGCGAGACAGACTTTCAGTTTGCCCTTGCACCACCATGCATGATTTCACTTGCAGAGCTCGACGTGCTGACTTCTGCCAAGGAGCGTGTGATTACTCAGGTTATGGGAACAGATGATCTGGCAGTCAGGCTAAAAGTAGCTTACTGAGGATTGTGAGGAGGATTGTTATCTATGGATGAACCCAAGGTGTCTAAGAAGCATATCCTGGTAGTCAGCAGCGAGCCGCTGGTCTTGGCAGAAATCAAAAAAGACCTGATCGAGCATTTTGATATCAGTATTGCTGCCAGCATTGAAGCGGCACTTACCTCACTCAGCCTCTTTGATGTTGCAGCAGTGGTCATTTGTATTGGCGAGAGTCGCGAAAAAGCCTTTGCCGTGTTTCACAGCGTTTACGAAACTGCAAAGACAAATAACATCCCCATCATTTTCCTGGCAGAAAAGGGGAATGATGACGATGAGACCACTTCATTTGCCATGGGGGCAACGGATTATTCTGCGCGAAGGAAGGGTGCCCTCAATGCGCTCATCAGCCGAATAAACCTCAGGATCAGTGCGAGCGATAACGAAAAGCAGGTGAGTTCAGGAAAAGTGCCTGTGAATGCTTGGAAAAATGCACCTGAGCAGGTGCTTAAAGGTAAAACTATTCTTTTAGCTGATGATATTGCTGTTAATAGAGAAATTGTATCAGGCATGCTTTCTGATATCGAAGGTCTTTGCCTGGTACAAGTTAACAATGGTGCCGAGGCGGTCTTGAAATATAGAAGCAACCCAGAGCTCTACTCACTAATTCTCATGGACATTCAAATGCCCGAGATGGATGGCATGGAGGCAACCAGAGTCATCAGGAGCCTGGGTAACAAGTGGGCGCACCAGGTGCCTATCATCGCGTTGACAGCAGATATAGAGCATAACAAGTTGGACAAGTATCTTGAGGCTGGCATGAATGACTTTATTGCCAAGCCAATGTCTACCGAAAGGCTCCTTGCAATTTGTGCTGAACATTGTCTGACCCTCGATAATAACAATGGGCACACACTACCAGATGAATTAGGCGGCGAGCTGGGCATTGAGGTCGATGGCATAGACAAAAACCACTGGAAAATGCTTTATGGTCGCAACAAAGAACTGTTTATCTCGGTATTGCGTTCTTACGCAGATAACACCCCTAAGCTCCTCGAAAGCATGCGCGAGGTAAACGAACAAAGCCTTCGAAACTATGCCATAACAGTGCATGGGCTCAAAGGGTCAAGCAGAACTATTGGGGCACATGACATAGGCGACAAAGCTGAGACACTCGAGACGCTCTCTCATGCTGGCAACCTTGCTGGTGTGTTGGCGCTCAACGAGGA
>WQXH01000032.1 GCA_009784945.1 Coriobacteriia bacterium
GAGGTTTCTGATGTGGGTTACGTTTTCGGTTACAGCGGCTTGCTTGATGACGAAGTTGCGTGCACCAATGATGATGCCGTTCTCTCCATCATCGGGGTCTACGATGTAGCGTCCGTCGTCTACAACTACGGCGCGATATTCTGTAGTGGTGTTGCCGGTTGAGTCGGTTGCCTTGTACTCAACACGATAGACACCAATGTTCATGGTGTTAATAGTGGTGGGCTGACCCGCCTCGTTAAAGGCAGTTACAACCATGTTCTTGTAGAGATCTTGTGCTCTACCGTCTGCATCGGACATCCAGGTGGGATAGTCCTCAGCATCCGTTACAGTAAGGAATGCACAGAGGTCATCCTTGGTCATGATATAAGAGCTGTTGGGAGTCTGCTCAACCACGAGTGGCTTTTTAAGGAAGGTGATGACCGGCTCTTGGCCCAGTGCATCGAGAACTAGTTCTTCTTCTGCAGCAAAGTCTTCTTCTCCCGCTGGGATGGTGAGATAGCCATTATTGGTAAGCGTAGTGGGCCACTGGCCATCGACCTGTACCATGTTTGCCTTGACCATGAGAGCAACCTCGGTGCCCACGGGGGCAGTTGCGAGGTATTGTTCAATCTCGTCTGGCGAGAAGGTGTAGTCAACGGTGCTTCCGGTGGCAACGCCACTGGCAACTACCGTAGTGCCTACCTTGACCTGCCAGTTCCAGCTATCCGATGCAACGTTAGCAAAGGCAAGACCTTCTTGCATGATGTCTTTGAGCTCAAGGGCGTAGAAGCCAGCAAAGGGTGTGATGCCAGGGCTTGGCTCTGGAATAACAAAGCTGATCTTGTAGAGCAGCTCTTCGTTGATATTGGTAACGCTGCGGTTGTCCACAAAGGTGCCGCTGCCATTATCAACTTTCTTGCTAAAGCTTTGCAGGATCTTTTGAATAAAGTCGTCATCGTCGTTATCGCCAGGCTTGTTGTAGCCTGCACTGATGGTGCGAGTTTGTTCAGCAGCAGTGCCAAGTTCAATGACGATGCCTTCGACTATGCCGCTCGCGCCAGCGTTAGGCGCAGAGGTGGTGATGCCCATGCCGCTGTGTGGCGTGGGGAACTCCAGGCGATAGATGCCTGCAGGTACCTCAAATTTAAAGGCACCAGTGCCAGTGGTAACCGCTACATCGTCAGCGCCAGGTGTGTAGGCCACGTATTCTGTGCCATTCCATTGCTTGAGGACTACGGTAATGCCAGCTATGCCGATTTCTTCAGCGTTAAAGACGCCATCGCGGTTATCATCCTTGAAGGCAAAGCCCTTAATAAGACCCGTGTTTGATTCTTCATTGGGCTCATCGGGAACAAGCGGGGTGCTACTGTTGTTGACCAACAGACGTGCTTTGTTGGTAACAGTGGTAGGCCAGGCATTGCCGACCTTTTCGATATTGGCAATGATCGCCATGGTGATGGTTGCGCCAGCCAGGGCAGAGAAGTCTGTGTTCTCATCCAGAGCAAAACTGGCTACCATGGTGCCAGCCAAGTCGTCCGTGCCAGGCGCGTAGGCGGGTGTTCCACTAATGGCAATGGGGGTCGTGCCGTCAGCGGCCACTGCACTCACAGAGATGTTGGCAGTGTTGCCACCCTTGAGCACCAAGCCGGGATCCATGATGTCAAGCAGCGTCATCTGGTTGTAACCAGCGGTATTGCTTGGCATGACGTACTTGATTGCATAGGTAAGATCAGCCGTAGAGTCATAAATGGGACCGTTGGTGGCCTCGCCATTTACGGCAACCAAGTCCTTGGAAAATGCGTCAGGATCGGGGTTAGGCTCTGGTACAGCGTAACCAGCATTAACAACCTTGTTAAGGTTGGCACCACTGTCTTCCAGGTTGATGACCTGAGTGGTACTGAGACCGTTATTGTTGACATCGCTATAGATGGTGTCGGGTGTACGACCATCAACTATGAGGGTTGTGTAACCGTGACCCTCATGAGCAGGAGCCTTGACCACGTAGCTGCCCACTTCTACCGTAAAGCGATAGGTGCCGTCGGCAGTAGTAATGGCCTCTCCAACAGAGGTCGTAAGATCGTTTGACTTGTAGAGGAGTACGGTCTTGCCAGCCAGTACTGTGTCGCCGGTGCTAAAGAAACCGTTGCGGTCGGCATCGACGAAGAGCGTACCGGAAATGGAGCCCTTGATGCTCAGGTTGACTGGAATATTGGCAGAAACCTCTGGTTTCTCAACTATTCTGGCAGTAAAGTAGTCACTGTTGGTGTTGTCCATAGGAAAGGTTCTCGAGACATACTCAACGTCCTTGGGCTCTTTAATCGAGCCGCCGTTACTAAACTCAATAATCTTGAAGGCGTTGACCTGAGCTTCGTCCATGAGTTCTTGGTCGGTCACAGCTTGTGCCCAGGCAAAGTCCTTTTGCTCTTTTATGGGGATGTAGTTGAGATGGTAGCCATCCTCACTCGTAATAACCTCGCCTGGCAAGACCTCAACGAAGAACCTCTTTTCAAAATCAATATCTTTGATCTTGACATCAACATAGTAGTAACCAGGCTCAGCCTCTGATCCATAGGGGAAGTCAGTGGCCTTGACCTCTACGTCTCTCTCGGTCTTGCTGGGCACGAGCAGATAGCCCTTGGCCTCAATCAGAGCAAGAAGCTCTGCGGGTCCGGTTATTTGGGGGGCAGTAATCGCGCCAGTGGAGGATTCCATGCCTATAACCTTGCTCATACCCTCAATGTCGTAGTTGACTGCCTGCACCATGATTGAGGCCGCAGCGAGCACCATCATGTCATGCAGGGGGGTGTCAACAATAGGCTCAACGTTGTTGACTGGGCTGGTATCATCAGCAAAGATGATGAAGATCTCGTCGCCTTCTTGCAGCTCAAAGCTGCTGGGGATGGCGTAGGTCCAGGTGCCATCTGTGTTAACAGTTCCGGTGCCTGGAATGTCTTGTACTGCCTCGCCGCGCTTGAGCTTTGCGCTCACCGTGACGGGCGGATTATCGTTGAGAGCCTCCTCCCAGGTGCCGCTCAGGTTGCGCTGATTGGCGTAGAAGGGGTTAGGCGTAATAGTGGTGGCCGGTAGCGGTGGCACGATGTCGGTGACGACAATGGGGCCAAGGTTGCTTGTGCTGGTGGCCATGTGGCGTTTAAGGAATTGTGGGTCGTTGGCAGCAGGTTCTGGCTTGCCTCTCCAGTATTCCAATACGGTGTAGGAGTCGCCTGTCTCTAAGAAGAGGTCGGGGTTGGTCGGCTCGCTCAGAATTTTTTCGAGGCGTAGTACGCCCTCAAGGGGCTCTTCTACTTCCTCCTCCAGATAAATGCGCTCCTCGTTGATCGATTTGCTCATGGCAGCCACCGTGGTGAACTCAGTGCCGTCGGCCTTGACCACCTTGATAAGTGCATAGATTTCATCATCCCAGAAGGCTCGACCGTCAAAGTTAAAGCCCTCGGGCACGGTGCCCGTCCAACGCACAAACTGATCTGCGTTGGTTGCAGGCAGCGCTTCTTTAATCTCGGGTCTGGCATTGTTACCGCTGATGCGAGTGTAGTTACCCATACGGTTGGCGGGGGCATCGTTCCACCAATCCCTGAACTCAGGGTCACTGTTGGCGGTGATGGCCCAAGCAGTTTGGGCTGTGCCATTCTTAGTGAGGTAATAGTTAATTAAAGTGTAAGATCTCTCGGGATTTTTATCCCAAGGGTTTCTGCCCATGAGCCAAACTGCAACGTCCGAATTGACAGAATCCCAATTTGCCCTTGTGCCAAGATTGAAAACTGGACCGCCGTCAGGACCGGTAACACCAGTTCCCCCTGTGCCTTGGCGCTTGTTGACAAAATCGTAGAAGAGGGGACTATCCATTTCAAAGTCAAAGTTATCACCTGTGGCGTTAAAGATTGGATAGTTAACATTGGCAGAACCCGTTCTACCTTCTGCGATAAACACGGTGCCTGGACCAATATAAACGCTACCGCCTCCAGCTCCGCCGGCATCAACAGCAGCGCCGCGGTCTGCAATAATCGAGATGGCAGACGGTCCGGTATTTCCGCTGCCGGATATGTGAAAGCCAAAGCCATTGGCATTGTATTCCAGTGCATCATTGCCGCCGATTGCAATAGGGCCGGTGTCATAGTTGTCGCCTGCGGCATTTGACATACCACCGTTATATATCTTTACCTTGCCTCCGCTCTCGACAATAAAGTTGTTATTTATACCGGGTCCAAAACGAATGGCAGCAGAAGCAACGCTTCTAAGAGCGCCGATTTGATTAGGATAGGGATGCTTGGTAACTTCCACTTCTCCGTCGTTGCTGACCTTAAAGGTTTGGTTGCCTACTAATCTAAAGCGCAATACTGCCGTATATTCAGAGAAGCTACTTTTCTGGGACAAAATCAACTTTGAGCCCTCGCCGTCAACGAAAAAATTACCGCCGTTGATCTCTTGCACGAGGGCGGGGTATGCGCCTGTAGGACGGATGCTGTCAATCTTAAACTCACTGCCGCTTTCAACAGTGAATCCACCCCTGACGCCCAAGGCGGTTACGACAGCGTTATTGTTGTCTCCCTGCGTGCCATTTCCTGTGAGCTGCACCTTGGCACCATTGATGGCATAGAAGTTGGAGGACAGTGCGGTGGCCGTACCGATATCAACGCAGTTGCCGCCGTCTGCAGTAATAGTGACCTGGGCACCGTCGCGTGCATCAAAGATGCAGTGGTTGGCACCAGTACGCATGTTTACTACAGTGCCAGCAGCGTTAGCAGAATTGGACGCAGTCATATTGGATACAGCGCCCTCTTGGAAAAATACCTCTGAGCCACGGATTGCCTCGTTTAAAACTGATATATCCGAAGTAGAGTTGGGGCCAAAAGTAACGCGTGCATAGTTGGCCGCACCATCGGTAGGAAAGCCAAGGAAAAGACCTTGGTTGGTATTGGCTATCTTAAGTGAAGAGTTGGCAGCAAAGCTTGCTGACACTTGTGCGCTGGCAGAAAAGTTAACAGCAATACTGTTTCCGCCGCCACCGTCAATATCGAGCTTTGCACCCTCGCCAACCTCCAAACGAGAATTGAGAGCGATGGCGTGGCCAGTGCCACTTTTCTTTACCGTCATCTCTGCATTTTCTTCAAGAATCAGAGTGGTGCAGTTTATGGTTGCGTCGCCAGTGTTATTGGAATCAACCTTTGCGCCTTTTTTAACCGTTAAAGAACCAGATACAACGTTTCCAGCGGTGCCTGTTAGTTTAAGGAGGGAGTCTTCTCCAACTATGATAGCACCCGTGCCGGCATTAATGATGTTTCCGGCGCCGTTCTTGGTTACGTGCATCTCTGCGTTGTTTCCAATGGTGAGAGGGCCGCAGTTAATTATTGAATCACCCGTTTGTACCGAGGTCATCTTTGCGCCGTCTTTTAGGGTTAACGATCCAGAAACAACGTTACCAGCGGTGCCTGTGAGATTAAGAATGGAGTTTTGACCAACTATGATAGCGCCAGCCGTGCCGGCATTTAGGATGTTATTGATGCCGTTTTTGGTTACGTGCATCTCTGCGTTGTCTCCAATAGTGAGAGGGCCGCAGTCAATAACTGCATCAGCAGTGTTTACGACATACATCTTTGCGGAGTTTGCAAGAGTAAGACCAACACAAGCCAAGTTTCCAGCAGAGCCTTCTAAGCTTACCACTGCTCTCTCTCCAACTTGCATCGTTGAGGTGAGTGTGATGATATTTGCTGCGCCATTTTTCTTGATGCTTACTTGCGCATCGTTGGCAACGTTAAGACTGGCTGCCACCATTTGCACATTGTTATTAGTGGAATCCCAAATAACACTTCCGGAGAAATTGACCTTTGCGCCCGGTACGGCTATCAGAGCTCTGGCGGGAGCACCTTGTGCGCTCACATTGTGGAGGTTGATGGTCCAGTTGACAGTATTGGCTGCTGTTCCACCGCTGATAGCGTTAGTGGCAGCTACGCCAGGCATATGTAATATGAGATTCTCAAGTGTGAAACTCGTGGGAGCTGCTGCTGCGTTGCGGTTGGCAAGCGAGAAGTTGTTGCCCGCTACCGTCTCTGTGCCAAAGCTGAGCACGATTCCGGCACTTGCACCCGATATCTTGAGATCGCGGTTGAGATCTCCGAGCCTGTCGCCTGTTCCGGTATTGCCTCTGGTAATAGATTGCGAGAGGATAATATGAGATACGGTGGGGTCGTTCCATGCAGTAAAGAACGTAGCCCAGTCGGTGACCGTGGTGGCGTTAAGCGGCATGATGGGAGAAAACTCCGTAGGAGCGGGAGTAGGCATCTCTGGCATGTCAAACTGAGGTATCTCAAACTGAGGAATCTCAATGACTGGAGCCTCAGGAGGAAATATATAGTGCGGAAGGTCGTAGATGAGATTACCAGGGTTTGCTACCAGGTCATCAAACTCAAACGCTGGAGCATCCTGCCCTTCTGGGGCACCTCCCTCCTCAGCTATTGTGTACCCTTGATCAAGTAAATCTTGAAGGTCGATAATGTCGCCCTCTGGTGCACCAAAGGATGCCAAAGGAATCATCGTTACTGCCAGCATGAATGCCAGGAAATACGATAATGCCTTGCGAAGGATGGAACTCTTGGTTCCCTTTGCCATAAAGCTTTTTTTGTGATGGTTAGCCATGTTACTATCCCTCCTCGTCAATGTTTACATCTACGGTGACTTCATCGTCCATGACAAATCCACCACTATTAACACCTTGCTCTTGCGTTTGATCTGCTGCATTGTCGGAGCTTCCTCCGGTAGCACCTGCTGGAGTGCAGGCACCAAGTAATACAAGCGATACAAACGCTGCCAATACAAAAGTAAGCAAGCCCTTGCGTTGAAAGACCTGCTTCCTACTTTCTTTGGGTTGCTTAAACACATTCTTATCTACATCCATGTTCTTGCTTCCCCCCTTTCTTCTTGTGCTCACTTTAGTGTTCACTTTGCTCCTTCGCTCAGAATTTATTCCCTAGTAGTTGTTATTAACTATTTAAAAGTCCGGAACATGTCCGCCCCTGACCCCCTGTAAAGAGCGCTTTGCTGGTATAGATATTTGAAACGAGAAAGGCACCTACGCTGAATAAAACCATCCCACGGTGCACTTTCATAATTCTCTTCAATTTTTTCCATCCCATGTTACGATCCTGTCGATCCCCTAACCATTCCTGGTAAAGAGTCCCCTTTGTTAAGCTTTGTTACCTCTTAATGCAAAAAAGTTTTTATTTTTTAAAGAGGTTCCCAAGTTTCCCAAATCCTCATTGCGCAAGCTGTTTCTTGTACGCCAATGTTTCCTAGTTTTCCTTAAATCTTCTGCTAGCTTGCCGTTAGCACTACTCTACCCACAGAAATAGTGCCCTTCTATGCATTGAATCAACCCACTCAAGCGTACGGTAAACTGTTCTATCACTTTCTATTTTAGTTTCCCGCTTGCACTGCATTCCCAAACAGCAGTGTCCTACAACGCTATGAATCACTAATTCATGCGAGCAATCACCCAAGTCCTCGTCAAGAAGTGTTACAAATTAAATTGTTCCCAAATCCCTCAAAAGTACCACCATTTTGCCCAAGTCCTTCAAAACGGTTTGCCAATTGCTGCGTATATGATAACGCATACCCCCCCACCTTTGTCAAATTGACACTTGGTTGCCCCCATACCGCCCCCATAATCAGGACGAATCACGCATAAAAAAGGTGTTAAAAGCTCCATAAATGCTGCTGCTGCACCAACAAATTGGGGTGTTGGGCTGGATGCCTGGCTGGTTGTCGGGGTTAGGTGTTGGGTGCTTGGTCAGGGTGTCAGGCTGGGGTGTTGGAGGGGTGTTGGGGGCTAGGTGTCGGGTGCTTGGTCAGGGTGTCAGGCTGGGGTGTTGGGGTGGGGTGAGAGCTCTTTTGTATTGTCGTGCGCGGACGTGTAGCTTGCCCCTTGTTGTCCTGCGTGTTTGGCAAACAATACCCCCTGGTGCCCTGCAACGTTCATTCGAAGAGTGTTGCAAGGTCTACCTTCATTATTGGCAGACCTGAAGTAGGTCCTGCAACATCGCTTCGCGACGCGCAGGACGACAGGGGGTTGCTATGCGATGCGCAGGGTGACAGGGGTTTGTCTCGGCAAACGCGCAGGGTGACAGGGGTTGCTACGCGATGGCGACAGGGGGTGTCCGCTAAACGTTGCCTTAAGGCACACAAAAACGGTGTTAATTATTGCTTATAGATACGGTTTTTGCTTGTAGGTACGCCCGGATTTCTTCATTGTAAAGCATCCCTGCACAGGCTAACCAAATGGATACGCCCGGATAGATGCTCAGGTGGCGGGGGCATTTGGGGTGTGTCGGGTGTGTGTCACGGGGTCGTATCTCTTGACACATTTTAGACAAGGCTAAAATGTGTCAAGAGATACGACCCCGTGACACACACCCGACACACCCCAAACAACAAAACCGGTGCCAGTTGTGGCACCGGTTTTGTTTTGAGTGATATGGGTATTGCTTAGTCTTCTTCGTCGGCAAATTCCACTATCTTTCCAAGAAGTTCATCGAGCTCGGCAGGGTCGTTGGCGTTGCCGCGAATGATAAGTTTATCTGGCTCGTCTTCGAAGGGGTCGGCAGTGTAGGTCAAGGGAACGTCGCCTGTCATGAGCAAGTCGGGGTTGTCCGGCGAAAACACCACGTCAAGAAGATGCGATACATCAGAGTCATCATCATCTTTCTCTGGATCTATGAGATGCAAGAGATCGCGCTCCTCAAGACCAGACCTGAGCTCTTCGATTGCCTTGGAGCCAATGCCTTCGATACGCAAAAGTTCTTCTTCGGTCTTGCCAATGAGGTCGCCCACCATCTCGATGCCCGCCTCGCTAAACTTGTTAGCCCAGCGCTGCGAAACACCCAGGTCGTCAAAGAGATAGAGCTTGGCAGTCTCAAGAGGAATTGGAGGCAACTTCTTGCCGAGGCCAATGCTACCGAGGTAATTTGCTAGTTCTACTGGCATATTATGGTAATCCTCAGAGTCAAAGTTCCAGTCCTGCGGCTGTGGTAGCAGCTTCTCCAGATCTTTGAGCTCCTCAGGTGCCCACTCGGGCAGAATGTCTGGCTTGCCTTTGGTGGAGCGCACTGGCTCACCCTTGTAGGTCAGATCGATCTCGCGATAGGTTTTAAGCCCTGTGCCAGCCGGAATAGGCTTGCCGATGATGACGTTTTCTTTGAGGCCAGCCAAGTTGTCAAAACGCCCTTCGATGGCGGCATCGGTGAGCACCTTGGTGGTTTCTTGGAAGGAAGCGGCCGAAAGGAATGAGTCTGTGGCCAGCGAGGCCTTTGTGATACCCAAAAGTAGCTGTTGACCAGCGGGAACCTCTCCACCCTCAAGCGCAATCCTCTCGCTCTCCCGTTCAAATTCGTAGGCGTCTACCTGCTTGCCCGGTAGATAGCCGGAGTCTCCGGGAGTAAGCACTACGACCTTGCGGAGCATTTGGCGCGCAATGACCTCGATGTGCTTGTCGTTGATGCTTACGCCCTGATTGACGTACACGCCCTGTACTTGGGCAACGATGTAGCGCAGAGTCTCGCGAGCATCAGTAAGACGCAAAAGATCATGCGGATTAATTGAGCCCTTGGTGAGCTGCTGACCCATGGTTACATGAGAGCCATCCTCTACACCGGCAATCAACTGGGCGCGTGTAGAAATGAGGTACTCTCGAATTTCGCCCTCTTGATTGGTTATGGTGAGCGTTTGCTGGATCTTGTCTTTGGTTACCTGCAAAACACCCGAGATTTCGGCGAGCACAGCCTCGCCCTTGGGGCGGCGTGCTTCAAAGAGCTCGGTAACACGAGGCAGACCGTGAGTGATATCCTCACCTGCAACGCCTCCGGTGTGGAAGGTGCGCATGGTAAGCTGGGTGCCCGGCTCACCAATCGACTGGGCGGCAATAATACCCACAGCCGTACCAATATTAATGGGAGAGCTGGAGGCAAGATCCCAGCCGTAGCATTTTTGACAGACACCGCGCTCGGAGTGGCAGGTCATGATAGTGCGTACCTTGATCTCGGTCAATCCTGCTTCGATGAGTTCCTGCACTGCCCCTGCACTCAAAATGTATTCATCGGCGTCTATGAGTATTTCGCCCGTTTCGGGATGCACAGCAGCCTGTAAGACCGAGCGACCCACCAGATTTGCATCAGGATCGCCTTGACGGGTGGTAAGCGAGTAGTCTACGCCTACGTCGGTTCCGCAGTCGTGCTCTGAGATAATTACATCTTGAGCTACATCTACGAGGCGGCGGGTTAAGTAGCCGGAGTCCGCTGTACGCAGTGCCGTGTCAGCCAAACCCTTGCGGGCACCGTGAGTAGAGATAAAGTACTCAAGTACCGAAAGGCCTTCGCGGAAGTTTGCCTTGATGGGACGGTCGATGATCTCTCCCTTGGGATCGCTCATCAAGCCGCGCATACCGGCCAGCTGACGAATCTGCTTAATATCTCCACGGGCACCAGAAAAGGCCATCATATATATGGGATTAAAGCGCTCGAAGTTGGCGGCCATGGCCTCGCCTACTTCATCATTGGCTCTGTTCCACACGTCAACGACCTGTTCATGACGTTCATCTGCGGTTACCAGACCGTCTTCGTAGGCCTCGTCAATTGCAGCTACCTTTTCGTCTGCCGCTGCAAGGATTGCCTGCTTCTCGGGGGGAACCACGGCGTCATAAACACTGACGGTTACTCCAGCGCGGGTGGCGTAGTGGAATCCGGTGGCCTTGAGACCATCCAAGATTATACTCATCTCTGCCACCGAATAGGTGTTGGTGCACTCTTCTACCAGGTTTGAAATACCCTTTTTATTCATCTCGTGATTGATGAAGGGATAGTCATCGGGCAGCACAGTATTAAAGGTAATGCGACCAATAGTGGTAGAGATGCGCTGGCCAGCCTTAAAGGTGAGCTGCACCAGTTGCTTTTCGATTTTTGATTTACGTGGATCGGGGTCGTAGCCCTTGAGACCCTCGGGGCTCGGAAGCTCCACTTGGGAGCGCTCGGGCTCTACTGGCTCGCCGGTACTCTTGTCAACCCAGTGCCACTCCCTTACTTCGGTATCTCTTTTGAGGCGTACCTGGATTTTGGCTTGCAGATCTACGTCGGGGCTTAAGCTGTGGTCGCGCTCGGCGTCATAGGCGTTGAGGGCGTCCTTGAAGCTGAAGAAGGCCTTGCCCTCTCCGCTAAAGCCATCGCGAGCCGCAGTAAGGTAAAAGAGGCCGATAATCATGTCTTGTGTGGGCACTGCCAGGGGGCGACCATGCGCCGGGCTTTTGATGTTGTTGGCAGAAAGCATCAAAACGCGCGCCTCGGCCTGAGCCTCTGAAGACAGAGGCACGTGCACGGCCATCTGATCTCCATCAAAGTCTGCGTTAAAAGCGGTACACACGAGCGGATGCAGGCGGATGGCCTTACCCTCAACTAACACGGGCTCAAAAGCCTGGATGCCCAGGCGGTGAAGCGTAGGTGCGCGGTTTAAGAGCACAGGGTGCTCTTTGATGACTTCTTCGAGGATGTCCCAGACCTGACTGGAAACACCGCGGTCGATGTCGCGCTTGGCAGCTTTGGGATTTTTGTTGGGGTCGAGCTCGACCATGCGTTTGACCACAAAGGGCTTAAAGAGTTCAAGGGCCATTTGCTTGGGAAGGCCGCACTGGTGTATCTTGAGCTGGGGGCCAACCACGATGACTGAGCGGCCAGAGTAGTCAACACGCTTGCCCAGGAGGTTTTGCCTGAAGCGACCCTGTTTTCCCTTGAGCATGTCGCTAATGGACTTGAGGGGGCGGTTGCCCGGCCCGGTAACCGCGCGTCCGCGGCGGCCATTGTCAAAGAGAGAGTCAACAGCCTCTTGCAGCATGCGCTTTTCGTTATTGACGATGATTTCGGGTGCGCCTTGGTCGAGCAGACGCTTGAGTCGGTTATTGCGATTGATGACGCGGCGATACAGATCGTTAAGATCGCGGGTGGCAAAGCGGCCACCATCGAGCTGCACCATAGGGCGCAGATCGGGCGGTATTACCGGTATAACATCCAAGACCATGTCTTGAGGTTTGTTTTCGCTCTTATGGAAGGCATCTACCACCTTGAGGCGTTTGATGGCCTTGGCGCGGCGCTGGCCCTTGCCCGTGGCAATGACCTCGCGCAGTTCTTCGGCGGTAGCTTCTAAGTCGAGATGCACCAGCAGGTCTCTGATGAACTCGGCGCCCATGCCTCCCCTGAAGTAGGTGGAGTAGTTAAGGCGGAGCTCGCGATAGAGCGTCTCGTCATCGATGAGATCGCGCTCTGCGATGCGCATGAATACGTCATGGGCATCGGTGCGCAGTTGCTTGCGCTCGGCAAACTCCTCGCGAAGATCGGCTATCTCCTCGGCAATTTCTTCTGGTGTCAGATAGTCGTCTTCTTCTTCGGAAGCAGCAAACTCATCATCGCCAACGGGCGCTGCGCCGAGACGCTTAACGCCCTCGATGGCACGTTCGAGCTCGGCTTCCAGCTCTTCGACATCTGCCGCCAGTTCGTCGGCAAGCTCGTGGGCATCGGCCTCGCGCGCTTCCACATCTACGTAGGTGATGATGGATGAGGCAAAGTAGAGCACCTTTTCCAGATCTTTGAGCGCTACGTCCAGCAGGTAGCCCAGTCTGGACGGCGAGCCTTTAAAATACCAGATGTGGCTGACGGGTGCGGCCAGTTCGATGTGACCCATGCGCTCGCGGCGCACCTTGGCACGTGTGACCTCTACGCCACAGCGCTCGCAGACAATGCCTTTAAAGCGAATACGCTTATACTTGCCGCAGTTGCACTCCCAGTCTTTGGTGGGACCAAAGATCTTCTCGCAAAAGAGGCCGTCCTTTTCTGGCTTGAGCGTGCGGTAGTTAATGGTTTCTGGTTTCTTGACCTCGCCTCTACTCCAAGAACGGATCTTCTCGGCGGAGGCCAGACCTATCTTAAACTGTTCAAAGTTTTGTACGTCAAATTCGGACATGTTTATTCACCCTCCTCTTGAGCGTCTTCGAGGGTTATGTCAGAAGCCTCATCTTCTATTATGCCAAAGTCTGTACTGTCGCCACCGATGAGCTCCTCGTCTTGGGAGGCAAAGCCCAGCAGGTCGCCTATGGCTGCGCCAGCAAACTCATCGAGTCCCGAAGCTATGAGATCCAAGGCGTCTTCGCCAGATGTAGGCTCGCCCAACAAGATGTCGTCCAACGCCGAAACAAGACTCTTTGTCTCGCCCAGTTGGAAGTCATCGAGCATCTCTTCGCGTTGCTCGCCTACCAGTTCTACGTCAAGGCACAGTGACTTCATTTCTTTGACGAGAACCTTAAACGACTCGGGCACCTCGGGAGAGGGGATGTTTTCGCCCTTGACGATATGCTCATATGCCTTGACGCGACCAGCAGTATCATCAGACTTGATTGTCATGATTTCTTCGAGCACTGCGCTGGCGCCATAGGCGTAAAGCGCCCACACTTCCATCTCGCCAAAGCGCTGGCCGCCAAACTGCGACTTACCGCCCAGGGGCTGCTGCGTAATGAGCGAGTAGGGGCCGGTGGAACGTGCATGAATCTTATCGTCAACCAGGTGGCTGAGTTTGAGGATGTAGTTTTGTCCTACCGTGACGGGCTCGCGGAACTGCTCGCCGGTGCGACCGTCGTAGAGCCAGGTCTTGCCCTCGCGCGAGAGCTGCGGAATGAATTCGTCGCGTGCCAGCTCGCCTAACTCGGCATGCACATGCAAGCTGAGGTTCTTGTTGGCACGCTCGATGGCGTTTGATATCTGCTCTTCGGAAGCACCATCAAAAACGGGTGAAGCCACAAAAATGGGGCCGGGCACGGGCTCGATGGGCTTTTCTTCGTCACTCCAACCGAACTGCGCCGCCCAACCGAGGTGGGTCTCCAGCAGCTGACCAACGTTCATACGGCTGGGTACGCCCAGCGGATTTAATATGATGTCGATGGGTGTGCCATCTGCAAGGAAGGGCATATCTTCGATAGGCAGGATTGCGCTGATGACACCTTTGTTGCCGTGGCGTCCTGCCAGCTTGTCTCCTTGTTGTACCTTGCGCTTTTGTGCCAGGTACACTCTTACGAGTTCGTTTACTCCGGGCGAGAGCTCGTCTCCTGAGTCGCGCGAGAAGGTTTGAATATCTATGATTCTGCCGCCCGATCCATGGGGCACCTTAAGCGAGGTGTCGCGCACATCGCGCGCCTTCTCGCCAAAAATTGCGCGGAGTAGGCGCTCTTCTGCCGTAAGCTCAGTTTCGCCCTTAGGCGTGACCTTGCCTACCAGGATGTCTCCCGGAAAGACCTCGGCACCAATGCGGATGATGCCGTTGGCGTCAAGGTTGCCCAGCATGTCATCGGAGATATTGGGAATCTCGCGGGTGATTTCTTCTGGGCCGAGCTTGGTGTCACGTGCGTCCA
This sequence comes from Coriobacteriia bacterium, assembly GCA_009784945.1. Classification (GTDB taxonomy): domain Bacteria; phylum Actinomycetota; class Coriobacteriia; order Coriobacteriales; family UBA8131; genus WQXH01. The sequence goes on from WQXH01000032.1 coordinate 14,426, forward strand.
CCTCGTACTCAGAAATATGGATGGAGGTGAGCAGGTCGTCTGTTACGACGCGCTCTGACAAGATGATGGCGTCCTCGTAGTTAAAGCCCTCCCAGGGCATGTAGGCAACCAGCAGGTTTTGACCGAGACTGAGCTCACCTTGTGAGGTGGCTGGACCGTCTGCCAATACCTCCCCTGCCTCTATCTTTTGGCCTACGCGCACCAGCGGCTTGTGGTTTAGGCAGCCGCTTTGATTGGAGCGTTGAAATTTGGGCAGTGCGTAGTCTTTTACACCGCTCTTGCCGCGCACCGTAACCCTGTTGGTTTGCACGTACTCTACCAAGCCGGCCTCCTCGGCAAGCACGATCTCGCCGGAATCCACTGCGCAACGATGCTCCATGCCCGTACCCACCAGCGGGGCTTGCGGGCGAAGCAGCGGCACTGCCTGGCGTTGCATGTCGGAGCCCATGAGGGCTCGATTGGCGTCGTCGTGTTCTAAGAAGGGTATAAGCGCCGTGGCAACTGATACCATCTGGCGCGGTGATACGTCCATGTATTGCACACGCTCGGGCGCAACTTCGTCGGGCTCGCCAAACTGTCCGCGGGCATCGCGTGTGCGACAGAGCACCTTGGCAGCCTTGTGGAACTTGCCCTTTTCGTCGCGTGCACCAAACTCGCGGCTGTCTTGGTCAAAGGTGTCATTTGCCTGGGCAATAACGTAGTTTTCTTCTTCGTCTGCCGTGAGGTAGTCAATGTCATCGGTAACCTTGCCGTCTACCACCCTGCGGTATGGGGCTTCGATAAAGCCATAGGAGTTGACGCGAGCATAGGTTGCAAGCGATCCAATGAGGCCGATGTTGGGGCCTTCTGGAGTCTCAATGGGGCACATACGCCCGTAGTGAGAGGGGTGCACATCGCGCACTTCAAAGCCTGCGCGCTCGCGGCTCAGGCCTCCCGGGCCGAGCGCCGACAGACGGCGCTTATGGGTGATTCCCGTGGCCGGATTGGTCTGATCCATAAACTGGCTGAGCTGCGAGGAGCCAAAAAACTCCTTGATAGCTGCCACGATGGGGCGGATGTTAATAAGGCTTGTAGGCGTGATTTCTGTAACCTCCATGGTTGACATGCGCTCGCGCACCACGCGCTCCATGCGGCTAAGGCCAATGCGAAATTGGTTTTGAATCAGCTCGCCTACGGTTTTAATACGCCTATTGCCAAAGTGATCGATGTCATCGAGCTGGCAGCTGGGGTTGCCATTGGCCAACTCAACGATGTAGCGCATTGTTTGCACCACATCTTCTTTAGTAAGGATTGAAGGGCCCGTCTCGGAATAGTTGAGTGAGCCAAGCTCCTGGGGCTTACCCAGGTCTTCGGAAACGGTGCAGTCATAGCCGTCTTCATCGTTTTTTGTATAGGTAAGACCGAGCTTTTTGTCTATTTTATAGCGGCCTACCCTGGCCAGATCGTAGCGCTGTGGGTTGAAGAACAGGCTCTCGAGCAGCGTTGCAGCACTGTCTACGTTTGCTGGCTCGCCAGGACGCAGACGCTTATAAATTTCTATGAGGGCATCCTCGCGATTGTCTGTGCCGTCTTTTTCGAGCGTGCGCATCACGAGCTCGCTGTTGCCCAGCAGCTCAATGACTTCCTCGTTATTGCGAGCAATGCCCAGCGCCTTGAGCAAGAGCGTTGCTGATTGCTTGCGCTTACGGTCTACCTTTACGCTGAGAAAATCGCGACGGTCGGTCTCAAACTCCAGCCAGGCGCCACGCGAAGGAATGACCTTGCAGTTATAGAGCATCTTGTCTGAGGTTTTGTCTTGCTCGGAGCCAAAGTATACGCCGGGGCTTCTCACCAACTGGCTTACCACGATACGCTCGGTGCCATTGATGATAAAGGTGCCGCGCTTGGTCATAAGGGGAAAATCTCCCATAAAGACCAGTTGCTCCTTGATTTCTCCTGTATCTTTATTGGTAAACTTGACTTCTACGAGGAGCGAAGACTGGTAGGAGATGTCCTTCTTCTTGCACTCGTCCTCGGTATGTTTTGGCTCACCAAATTCATGCGCGCCAAATTCCGCAATAAGATTCTTGCTGGGGCTTTCAATGGGCGAGATGTCGCGAAAAGCCTCCGCAAGCCCCTCGGTGATAAACCATTTAAACGAACCGGTCTGAATAGATATCAGATTTGGTACGTCCATCACCTCTGGAATTTTTGCGAAATTTTTGCGCTCTCGATACAGTGAAGCAGGAATGGAAACTTTTCCCTTTGTCAAGGTGGTTCCTCCTTAGGAAGTAGAGAGAGGCTGTAAAAGTCGTACCCTCAAATGTTACTACAATCACGGACAAAATCAAGACTTGTTTTTTCGGTTTTGGGATTTTTTGGTTACAGATTGGCAACGGTTCTGCGAAGTACCCTCATCGTCCTGTGCGTTGCGAAGCTAACCTTCTGTCATCCTGCGCGTTGCGAAGCAATGTTACAGGATCTACTTAAGGCCTACCAAAAGTCTTCTGCAAGATCCCTCCACTCTGGATTGCCCTTCTCAATCAAGCGAATCTTGTAGGCACGATGTCTGTTCTTCAGTTTCTTTTCGCGCTCACCTGCTACATTAATATCGTTGGTTTCTTCAAAGTAGACTAGTTTTGTAGCATTGTACCTCTTAGTAAAGCCCTCAACTAAATGGTTCTTGTGCTCGTAAACTCGGCGCAGTAAATCATTAGTCGAGCCAATGTATAGGACCTCGTTATTATTACTTGCCATTATGTAGACGTAGTAGGTATTCATATTAAGTTAGTATAGCGTAACTGGTAAGTAGGCCCTGCAACATTCGCTCTTCGAGCGAACGCGACAGGGCGACATTTATACTAGTTTAATGCCTAGATGGCGCTGATCTGGGTGATCCGAGCAAGTAGATTGCCTTGAAAAGCAAAATCGGGTCGACAGGAGTGTACATGAGGTACATGACTGAGACCCGATTTTGATTTGAAGGGCAAGATGCCCGCTCTGATTGCTCAGATGATTACGCAAGCGTGGCTACGCCGCCTGCTTCTTCTATCTTAGCCTTAGCCTCATCAGCCTTAGCTTTGTCAACGCCTTGGAGGATTGGGCCGGGTGCGCCTTCGACGGCATCCTTGGCTTCTTTGAGTCCAAGGCCGGTGAGCTCGCGTACAACCTTGATGACGGCGATCTTGGCATCTCCAAAGCCTTCGAGCACTACGTCAAAGGAGGTTTTTTCTTCAGCAGCTTCTTCTCCACCGCCAGCAGGGGCACCTGCGGCAGCTACGGCTACGGGAGCAGCGGCTTCAAGGCCGTACTCTTCTTTGAGAAAATCTTTAAGTTCTTTTACTTCTAGTACGGTGAGGCTGGTAAGTTCCTCAGCTAGTTTTTTAATGTCAGCCATGGTATTGGCTCCTTTCATTTTCTTTTTTCTAGTCGGCTTCCTGTAAGTGGCATCTTGTCTTTCAAATCGATTTTGTGCCTCGGTCATGTATTGGGTATGCACTCCCTTGGCTCAAAATCGCTTTTCGAGTCAATCTACTCGCTTGCAGAAACCCTTTCTTTTACTCTTCGATCCTAATACTAATTCTTGCTCAGTTCTTCTCCTTGCTCTGTGCGGTTCTGGCTAGAAAGCCAAGATGCCGTTCAGAACAAGCGGTCTTACTTCTGCTCGGTTGTTCTGGGCGAGCAGATTGGCTTGATAGTCAGGTTCGACTCGACAGGAGCGTACTTGGGTACGCGACTGAGAGGCGGTTCTGGCTAGAAAGCCAAGATGCCGTTCAGAACAAGCGAGCGCGAGCTACGCTGCTTTTTCTTCGACAGCATCCAGCAGCGAATAAATGGTTGCTCCACCATCGACTGCTGCAATGACCTCCTGTAGGGGGCTGATGAGCATTCCGACAACTTGTCCAATAAGCTCTTCGCGGCTTGGCATGTCTGCTACGGCAACCACCTGTTTGTCATCGAGCACCTGACCCTCAAACAATCCACCTTTGATGGAGAGCTGCTTGTTTTCTTTGGCAAATTGTTTGAGCACCTTTGCTGCTGCTACGGGGTCTTCGCCTGCAAATACAAAACCGCTTGGTCCTTCCAAAACACCTTCCATAGAGGGCATTTCCAGATCTGCCAAGGCTCGGGTGGTAAAGGTGTTTTTGTAGATCTTGTATTCTGCACCCTCGACCTTAATCCTCTTTCTGAGATCCTCGGCTTGCTTGACGGTAAGACCTCTATAGTCCACCACCCAAACCGCAGTGCTCGCAGATAGATCCTCCTTTATCTGTTCAACCAGCTTGACCTTCTCTTGATTTGGCATATTTCACCTCCTGCCGCTTCTTTCCTGTGGTAGGCACCAATCTCTTGTTTGACACCTTCCAACAAAATGACCCTCGCTACCAAGTAGGAGGGCCCAAAGCTTTGGATATAAATCTTCAAATCTTTTGACCACCTCGGCGGGCTGGAAATTCCATTTAGGCTCTTTTGCTTGAGCACCGGCTGTCTTGGGTAGCGAATATTTATTTGTTAGTGCAACCGTGAATTATCCCAGTTTCTGCATTTTTGTCAAATGCAATACGAGAGAGGTCAGAGGGGCCTTGAATATTACTGGAAGTGCAACAGCGTTGCACTTAGTCTGATACTGGGGGTCAGAGGGGTCAGAGGGGTCGTTACTGATCAGGCCCAATTCGTCATTGCGGGCTTGACCCGCAATCTGAGACGCATTTTGGTTAGATTGCGGCTCGGAGGCCGCAATGACGGACTACAGTCTGACTAGTGACGAGGAGTCCGAGATGTCAGAGGGGATTTTGGATAGGTTGATGCATCATAGGTTCGGCGAGGTGGCCTGGGCCGAGGAATGCGTCTCGCGCAACGCGCATCAAGTAGAGAAGTGCGTTTTGATGTGCTTCGAACTGATGCGGAGGTACCATGCCTACTATGGCCCGATCATGAAGCATGGTTAACTCAGTACAGGCCTGTTGGTAGTCGCGCATGGCGTTAAAGCCGCCCTTGCCATGTCTGTTAAGCGCCCACTCTCGCGCCAGCTTTCTATTTTTGAGTGAAGAGAGCATGGCAAGGTCTTCATGCGTCACCAAGCCAGTTGGGAGGTACTGCGTCATGCAGGCTTGAATGCGCCCAACGGTGTGTTTTCGATCGACGCGCACGGCAACAAGAATGCAAACTACTACCCCATTCATAATGAAAAAGGTGATAGCCAAGGCGCCAACTCCGACGGATGCCGAGGCGTTCCAGAGTGCATGCAGCATCATTGCCGCAGTGAGCCCCGCCAGGGGGAGGAAAAAACGTGCCGCTCGGCTACGTTGATTTAAAGCCAGCGCTAATCCGATTCCGGTCATTGCGGTAAACACCGGGTGACAAAAAGGAGAGAGTACTCCACGCATTACAAAGACTGCAACGAGGGCAGGAACACCCTCAAAAGCTGAGTCAACGTAATACGCAATGTTTTCTGCAGCAGCAAAGCCAAGGCCGCACATGGCGGCGTACACCACTCCGTCGGTAACCCCATTGAACTCGCATCTTCTAAACCAAAACAAGCCAAAGAGCACCAGGGCCTTGGCTATTTCTTCAACTACAGGAGCCACGATGACTGCCCCAGCTAAGTCGGTGCTCTCCCCAAACCCTGGCTGGAGCACTACCACCCCTATGCCAGAAAAGATGAGGCTCAGTGCTATTGAGGCTCCCGCTCCCCACAAAAAGGTCATTATGAGAAGATGCCACGGTTCTGGCTCCAGCCGGTCAAGTGCCAGCACGCCAGCCATCATAGGTACAAGGGTGATAACCGATAGTATGGCAGCAGCAAAGAATACCAAACCGCCAACGAGCAAGTACAAAATGAGAAATAAAGCCAGGCAGGTAGACGAAGCTGTGATGCTGATTATGACACCCGTTGGCACGCCTCTGCGCACTTGTCGAGTGAGAATTGCTTTTGGGTCTATCATGCCCTTGAAAGCCTAGTTGCTGCTTGTGTTAGGCTTGAGCTTCTTCATCTACAAAGTAATTGCGCACTATCGTAGTATCAACGGAGATTCCTGGGCCCATGGTTGAGGTAATGGTTATTGATTTGAGGTAGCGGCCTTTAGCGGCGGCGGGCTTTACGCGCACGATTTCGTCAAGTAAAGCGCCGTAGTTTTCTACCAGCTTCTCAACATCAAAGGATGCCTTACCAATGGGCACATGGCAGATGCCGTAGCGGTCGGCACGATACTCTACACGTCCAGCTTTAAGCTCTCCGATGATCTTAGCCACGTCATTGGTGACGGTGCCGAGCTTGGGATTAGGCATGAGACCACGTGTACCGAGGATCTTACCCAGCTTACCCACTTTGCTCATTTGATCAGGGGTGGCTACGGTGGCGTCAAAATCAAGCATGCCACCCTGGATTTGCTCTACGAGGTCATCAGAGCCTACAATGTCTGCGCCAGCTTCCTCGGCCTCGCGAGCCTTGTCGCTCTCGGCAAAGACGGCTACTCGCACGTCCTTTCCGATTCCGTTGGGGAGCGAGATTGAGCCGCGAACCTGTTGATCTGCCTGGCGAGTATCGATACCGAGGCGAATATGCACTTCAACAGTCTCGTCAAATTTGGCTCGAGCTACCTCTTTGAGCAGCCTCGTGGCCGCCATGGGTGTATAGTATTTTTCTCTGTCTACTTGCTCGAGCTGTACTTTGCGTCCTTTAGTAATCTTTGGCATGATCTTCCTTTCTCTCAAGGTTGGTGGTTATGCAATTACGAGTCATGCCGACTCTCCCACTTCTTAACTTGTCTATTCTTCATCTGGCTGCGTTGGCTGCGCTGCGTTCCTCGGCCACGTATTTATATATGCTTGTCTGCGGTACTCGCTTGCCGCCTTGCCAGATAACGAATATCCTGCGTTAAACCTAACTTGTCTATTCTTCATCTGGCTGAGTTGCCTCAGCTTCTTCTGGGGTTTCTTCGGTCGTCTGTTGTACTACGACAGCGGGGCCTTTCTTCTTGGTTCTATAGACTCCCGTCTCAACAACACCCTCCACGCGCACACCCATGGAGCGAGCAGTGCCCTGCACAACCTTCATGGCAGACTCAATATCGTTGGCGTTGAGGTCTGGCATCTTGATTTCTGCGATGGAACGCAGTTGCTCCTTTGAGAGCTCTCCTACTTTTTCCATATGCGGTACACCGGAGCCACTGTCGAGGCTTAAAGCCTCTTTGATAAGAATGGCAGCCGGAGGAGTCTTGGTAACAAAGTCAAAGGACTTGTCTTCATAAACGGTAATCTCTACCGGAATGATGGTGCTGCCCTTGTCTTGCGTAGCAGCATTGAACGCCTGGCAAAACTGCATGATGTTGACGCCCTTGGCACCGAGTGCTGGACCTACTGGCGGAGCTGGCGTAGCGCCACCAGCCGGGATTTGAAGTTTTATGAAACCTGCTACAGGTTTTTTTGGAGCCATGTTTGCTCTCCTTAGTCTCTTTGTTTTTCTTGCCTATGTCTCGTCCAACGAGAAGCTCCTGGCGTTTAGCAGACGCCGGACGTCGGTACGCTTATCTCAAACCTGAAAGGTATCCAGGTGCCATAGTCATGTAATGCTAAATTCTCGTAACTTGATCATAGCTCAGTTCCACCGGCGTTTCGCGTCCAAAGATGGACACGAGCACCTTGACCTTACCTGCCTCCGGGTTGATTTCGGAGATGGTGCCATCAAACTCGGCCAGTGCTCCAGAGATGACCTTGACGCTCATGCCTACATCAAGACTCGAAGAGGTCTTTTTGGGGGCGGCTGGGTCGGTATGCTTCATGATCTTGTTGTACTCTTCGCGGCTGAGGGGCGAGGGCTTTCCTTGCGCTCCTACAAAGCCGGTGACACCTGGAGTGTTACGCACCACGTTCCATGAAGCATCATCGAGCTCCATACGAACCAAGACGTAACCAGGGAAGATTTTCTTGTCGCTGGTAACCCTGCGGCCACCGTCCTTTATCTCCACAACCTCTTCAGAAGGAATCTGAATATCAAAAATCTTGCCCTCTACGCCCAATGCCTCAACGCGATGCTCAATATTGCGTTTAACTTTGTTTTCATAACCGCTATAGGTGTGCAGCACGTACCACTTCTTTGACATTAAGCTTACTCACCACCGTCTTCGTTAGCTTCAGCATCTTCGTTTGCTTCGATGTCTTCGTTGGCTTCAGCATCTTCGCTTGCTTCGGGGCCTTCGTTTTCTTCGGCGCCTTCGTTTGCTTCGGACCCTTCGTTTGCTTCGGAGTTGCCATCAGCTCCGGCGTCTCCACCAGCTCCGGCATCTCCCTCGAGTCCGGCAGCTCCGCCTTGCACTAGCTCGGCCGCAGCGTTAGTCTCGGGGATGAGGTTTCCGTAGAGTGTCAGCAGCCTTACCATAATGTCATCAATGATAAAGATGAACACTCCAAAGAATACCAACGCCACCAAAACGATGATGGTCATATTAAGAACCTCATTGCCTGTAGGCCACGTGGTTCTCTTGATCTCAAGTCTGACCTGCTTGATATACTCAATAAAGCGACGGAAGATATTAGGCTTTTTATTAGCCTTTTTGGGATCCTTGGCTCGAGCCTGCGACTTGATAACAGTCTTTTCTTTATCCTTGCCTTTGCCCTTGCCTGAATCCTTGCTCGATTCCTTGCTTGAATCCTTGCCTTCTTTTTTAGCCTTAGATTTGGTTTCTTCGGCCACCGATGCCTCAAACTCTGCCTTGTCCTTGGCAAGCTTGTCGGTTGAAGGGCCGGCTACCGGCTTAGGTCTATTGGCTTTTTTCTTTTTTTTGTTAGCCATCATCTTCCTGTCAGGTAAATTGATAGTTGAGAACTAAGAAATAAGAATGAATGAAGACACAAGCCTCCGCTCTTTTGCCTGTTATTCATTCTCAATTCTTCATTCTCAATTATTCATTCTCAATTCTTCAGGTGTCTGGCAGGCCAGGAGGGACTCGAACCCCCATCAAACGGTTTTGGAGACCGCCGCTCTACCAATTGGAGCTACTGGCCTGTGCCTTCTTACCTGGTTTCCTTGTGCATAGTATGAGTCTTGCACCATTTGCAGTACTTCTTGTACTCGATACGCTCAGGGTTACTTTGTTTATTCTTTTTGGTTGTATAGTTACGGCGCTTGCACTCTTCGCAAGCAAGCGTCACCAGTGTTCGCATGGAACCTCCTCTGGCCATGTTTGTTACTTACAGCGCCTCTACGACTGGCGCAGGTGCGCACATGGCTGACCTACATTGAAACGATGGGTAATCAGTCCTTAGAGCGCAGTTTGCCGAGCAGTCGCACAAAAGAGCGACCGCCCGGCAAGCAGTACTAGTTCTTACTCGATAATCTTGGTGATACGTCCCGAACCAACGGTGCGGCCACCCTCGCGGATAGCAAAGCGCAGGCTCTCCTCCATTGCAATGGGGTTGATGAGCTCGCCGGTGATGAGGACGTTGTCGCCAGGCATGACCATCTCGGTGCCCGCAGGCAGATGGGCAACACCGGTAACATCAGTGGTACGGAAGTAGAACTGTGGACGATAACCATCAAAGAATGGCGTGTGGCGTCCACCCTCTTCTTTCGTGAGAATATAGACTTGACCCTCAAACTTGGTGTGCGGAGTAACGCTACCTGGTTTGCAGAGTACCTGGCCGCGGATGATTTCCTCACGCTTAATACCGCGGAGCAAAATACCTACGTTGTCGCCAGCCTCGCCGGAATCAAGAATCTTGCGGAACATCTCTACACCGGTGCAGACGGTCTTTTGCGTCTCCTTGATGCCTACGATCTCGACGTCTTCATTGATGTTGATGACACCGCGCTCGATGCGTCCAGTGGCAACGGTACCACGACCCGTGATGGTAAAGACATCCTCTACCGCCATAAGGAAGGGCTTCTCGTTGTCGCGCTCGGGGGTGGGGATAAACTCGTCTACAGCAGCGATGAGCTCCCAGATTGACTCCTGAGCCGTTGCGTCGCCCTCAAGAGCCTTGAGTGCTGAGCCGCGGATAACGGGGGTGTCGTCGCCGGGGAAGCCATAGTTGGAGAGCAGCTCGCGTACTTCCATCTCTACGAGCTCAAGCAGCTCTTCGTCATCTACCATGTCGCACTTGTTAAGGAATACGACGATGTAGTCAACGCCTACCTGGTTGGCAAGCAAGATGTGCTCGCGGGTCTGAGCCATGGGGCCGTCTGTGGCGGCAATTACGAGAATGGCACCGTCCATCTGGGCAGCACCGGTAATCATGTTTTTGACGTAGTCGGCATGGCCGGGGCAGTCAACGTGAGCATAGTGGCGAGTCTCGGACTCATACTCAATGTGAGCAATGGAAATGGTGATACCGCGCTCGCGCTCCTCGGGAGCCTTGTCAATAGCATCAAATGCCGTAAAGTCTGCCAGACCCTTCTCGGACAGAGTCTTTGAGATAGCGGCAGTAAGGGTGGTCTTGCCGTGGTCTACGTGGCCGATGGTGCCGATGTTTACATGTGGTTTAGTTCGAATAAACTTATCCTTTGCCATTCTTAATCCTCCTTAATCAGGCGCATAACGCGCTTTTGTTGATGCCCTATGCATCAATTGAGCGCGCCTGCGCGCGCAATCTTTTTGTGGTAGCGGTGACTGGATTTGAACCAGTGACGCCACGGGTATGAACCGTGTGCTCTGACCAACTGAGCTACACCGCCCTTTTAACTTGTCTATTTCGCCTCTCAGTGCGTTGCACTTCGTCGCGGCCTTCGGTCGTGTATTCATATACACTCCCTTGTCCGCTCCTAGTGCGCCTTCTGAGAAACGAAATATCCTGCGTTAAACTTAACTTGTCTATTTCGCCTCTCAGTGCGTTGCACTTTGAGTAAAATATCCTGCGTTAAATACTGGAGCCCACAACCGGACTTGAACCGGTGACCTCTTCCTTACCAAGGAAGTGCTCTACCGCCTGAGCTATGTGGGCTTTAACTAGTCTATTTCGCCTCTCAGTGCGTTGCACTTCGTCGCGGCCTTCGGTCGTGTATTCATATACACTCCCTTGTCCGCTCCTCGTGCGCCTTCTGAGAAACGAAATATCCTGCGTTAAA
>WQXH01000033.1 GCA_009784945.1 Coriobacteriia bacterium
GCAGTTCCTGCAAGTGCAGTTCCTGAGAGAGCCTGCTGGCCCAATCAATCGGCTAAGCCCGCTGGCTAAGCCTGCTACGACGCAAGAATCTTGCTGATATAGTCTACAATTTCTTCAAAGTCGCTGCGTAGCAGACTTTGGCTTATTGTACCGAGCTGCTCTTTGGTTGACTTTGACCAGGCGGACTTTTTGAGCTCATCCAACGCCCTTTTGGCCGATGCCTTGTCATAGACCTCACAGGCTGTTTGTATTACACGGAGTTGTCCGAGCAAGTATTCCCTGTCTTCATTTTCTGCTTTGCAGTCTTCTGTGACAGTGTTTGCCAAGAATACCTCAACAGCATCTTTAAGTGCCTTCAAAAATGAGGGGGTCTCCAAACGTAAAAGCTCGACTTTTCCTCCTCGTCCGGCTGTCTCAAGTTTGAGTGCGATGGCAGACAAACCCATCTCTCCGATGTTGGCAAGCGCGCTTTTTATTCCATGGGTATAAATCACATAGTTACGTAGGTTACCCTCATCCTCATAGTCTCCCTTTTTGCACAACTCCTCTAATGCCTTGATGGTCTTTTGGGCATCACGAACGAACACTTCGACAATTCTCGGGTCTATGGCCTGCTGAGCACAAGCTTGAGGAAGGCTGGCTCCAGCCTCTTCGGCCTGCCTTCTGGCTGCCTCAATCACTTCTGGGGGCTGCTTATCGCGTATCAGTTTGTTAAGCAGTGAGTTAAGCAGGCGTATGTCTATGGGCTTAGAAATAAATTCATCAAAACCATTAGCCAGGAATACTTCTGCTTGACCAGCCACCGTATTGGCAGTGAGAGCCACTATGGCACTGTCATACCCCATGTCTCTCAGGCAGCCGACGGCCTCCATACCATCCATCACCGGCATCATATGATCCATGAATATTATGTCGTATGTTTTGCCAGCCCTGACTTTTTCTATAGCCTCCATGCCGCTTTCGGCCGTGTCAATCTGCAGTCCATACGGCGAAAGAAGACCCATGGCAACATAAATATTAGACTCCACATCGTCTACTACCAAGATGCTGCCGTACGGCATAGGCTCGCGGCTCATTTGCACGCGCTTCATACGCGCTCTACTGCTGGTGCGAAATTGTTGCAGGTTTTCTGATAACTCTTTGCCCATACGCTCGGCTCCAGCATTGCCCTGTGGCAAGAAAACCGTAAAAGTTGAGCCCTTGCTCAGTTCGCTATCTATGGTAATCTCTCCACGCATCATCAAGATGAGGTTGCGTGCAATGCTCATGCCCAGACCGGTTCCTTCAGTGGTTGGGTTGGTATCCACATTAAAGCGCGTATACTCCTCAAAAAGGCGGTTGACCTGCTCTTTGTTCATGCCCTGCCCGGTGTCACTCACACTTACCACCAGCATCATTTCGTCATGGTTGTGCGGAATCGGCTCCACCCACACCGCCAGACGAACCATACCTTCCATCGTATACTTAAAGGCATTGGAGAGAAGATTGTTGAGGATTTGCTTAACGCGCAACTCGTCACCAATGAGATGCGTGGGAACATCTTCGTCCACATACAATTCAAACTCTATTGCCTTGCTGCCTATGCGCATCATATTGATCTGCGCAGTGTCGCTTACCAGGCTCGCAAGCTCGTAGCGCTCGGACACCAGCTCTAACTTGTCGGCCTCTATCCTGGAAAGATCAAGTATGTCATTGATGATTCCAAGCAAGAGGTCACCCGAGGTGTAGATTTTCTCAAAGGCCTCTCGCATATCCGGACTGAGCGAGTCAGAGAGCAGCTGGATTTCTGTTATACCCAAAATTGCGTTCATGGGTGTGCGAATCTCATGGCTCATCGTTGAAAGAAAGGTGCTCTTGGCTTTGTTTGCCGCCTCAGCCTCTGCCATAAGCCGCTCAGTCTTGTGCAAGATGGCCTTTGCTTCAGTCATGTCGCTCAAATAGGCAACGATGGCAAAGTTGCCTTCGTAAGGAATTCTCTTAAGGCTCACACTGAGGTGCTTCTTGCCATCGCCAATGTCAATGACGGTTTCATACTCAACATGCCCTTCTTTGGCAGCTGTAGACAGCCTATCCATCAGAGGCACCGTTTTTGCTCCATCAGGCTGAAACTCTGGCATCCTGGAGGTAATGCGCTCCAAAAACCTGGCAATCATGTCGTCTTTTGACTCAAAGCCCATAAAGCTCACCGCCGCAGGGTTACAGTCGATTACCCTGAAATCGTCGTCAAAGAGGATGTTGACTTGAGGATTAGCCTCAAGCATGGCCGAGGTGGTAAACTGAGCTGCCTCAAGCTCCCTCATCATGCGATTCTGCTCCCTGAGGTCTCTACTGTACCCTGCTACAGCGTAGTCATCGCCATACTCTACACGCACCAGGTTGATCTCGGCAGGCCACACTTCACCTTCCAGGGTCTGATACAGCCAGGTAAAGTTGCAGTAGCCCGTTTCAAAGGCAGTGTCCAGATAAATGCGAGCCATGTCCAGTGTTTTTTTACCATTAGGCTGAAACTCGGGCGAACGCTCATAGAACTGACCAAGGTACTCCTGCTTGTCTGGCGCCTTAAACAGGCGAAGCGCCTCTTCATTACAGTCAAACAGATGGTAATCCCTATCCCAGAGATGGGCGGCAAGCGGAGTCTTGTCCAAGAGAAGTTGCGTGCGCTTTTGGGCTTCTTGCACCTTGGCTGCCTGCTCATTGCGCTCAATAGCACTCACAATCATCAAACCAACAGAGTGTAGAATCTTGATTTCGTCCTCGCAAAAATACCGTTCCTTGGTACAGTCATCAACGCTCAGTACGCCCCAGAACTTGTCTTGATAAAACAAGGGAATGATGCAAGTGGACAACAAACCTAAAGGTCCAAGTAGCTGCTGGTCCTCTTTGGGCAACTCAGAAATGGGGCCATTAACAGCTTCCTTCTTGAGAAAAACATCCATCCATCTCTTGCTGTAAGGAACTGCCGTGCCTATGGCGGTGGGAGTAATGAGATGGCCGTCTTTCGATAACCATTTGTACTGCAATACAAAGTGAAGGACATCGCCCTTTTCCTCATTTGGCCACACTTGCACACAGTCTGCCTCCAAACAGCTGCCAATAAGCTCCATGCCCTTGGTCAAGGTCTCAATAAAAGTCTCCTCACGGGGTGCCGAAAGCAATACCACCGCTAAATGGTTAATGGCGTTGAGCAGTTTGTCTCGCTTGACGATATTTTCCTTCATGGTGCCTTCCCCCTTGGGTCTGTTGATGAGCAAGCAATGGTTTTTTCTTTGTTGTTTAACTGTACGGTTGATCGTTTTTAGTCTAAGCAATTGTGCCCAATAATGGCTGTTCCTACTGCGCCTGGGCTGCTAACTCCTTGCAGCGTTGAGTTACCTCCATAAACTGCTCTCTTACTTCGTAGAACACATCAGAGATGATAGGATCAAACTGGCTTCCTCCACCTTGCATGATAAGCGCAATAGCGCGCTCCTCGCTAAACGGTGGCTTGTAAGGGCGCTCAGAAACAAGGGCGTCGTACACATCAACTATCGCCATGATACGCCCCTGAAGCGGAATCTCGGTGCCCTTTAAGCCGTAGGGATAGCCTTTGCCATCCCAACGCTCGTGGTGATAGCCGGCAAAAAGCTTGGCGTTATGCAAAAATACATCATCGTCTGCCCGCGATGCGATTTGCGCAATAATCTCTACGCCTTTTGCAGCGTGGGTCTTCATGATCTCATATTCATCGTCATTGAGCTTTCCTGGTTTATTGAGTATACCGTCTGGTATTGCAACCTTTCCTACGTCATGAAGGCGCGAGGATGAAATCAAAGAGTCCAAGTTGGTATTGAGCAAATCGTCATCATATACACCGCGTGCAATTAAGGCATTCACTAAGATCTCGATGTATTGGGAGGTGCGCTCGATATGCCCGCCGGTGTTCATATCACGCTGCTCTACGATGTCGGCAAAGCTAAACACTATGGCGTTTTTGAGGCGCTGAATCTGTGCGGTTCGCTCAACGATAATCTCATCTACCTGCAAATGAGTCTTGATGCGATTTAAGAGAACAGGCGCCGAGGTGTGCTTGGGGATAAAGTCCATTGCACCCAGCTGAAAGCCACGCACCTCAAGTTCGGCATCGGTCATACTGGTAAGAAATATTATAGGGATGTTTGCATACCTCTCCTTGGTCTTGAGCCTGCGCAATGCCTCAAAGCCGTCGGTATCGGGCATTTCGATGTCCAATAAAATCAAATCAGGCTTAACCTTATCTAAGAGTGCAAACATTTTTTGAGCCGAAATCATGGTAAGCACCCGGTAGTGCTCTTGTAGAGCTTCTTCTGCCGCTGCCAAATTGGTTTCGTTATCATCTACCACATAGATAGTTTTGACCATACCCAACCTCCCCGCACATAGCTTGATGAACTTCTTACTGATACAATATATACGATTAGCAGGCAGTTTAAAATACTAGCTTACTAGTACATCAAGTAACTCTATAGTTTGAAGACCATTACGTCGGTCTTATACATGGAATGGAGACAGCTTATTATGAAAGTCTTACTCATTAATCATTTTCCTTTGGAGGGCTCGGGCAGCGGCACTTACACGCGCGATGTTGCCCATTTTCTCCTTAAGGGAGGGCACGATGTTTGCATCATCTTTCCCGAAAACAAGGAGCCCGCGCCAGTTGAGGGCATGCGCTACCGCCCCGTGTACTTTACCGGCAATACTGAGGCTATCGCAGGTGCTGCGTCTGGCGCTACGGCAAGTACAGTAACAAGCGCTCTGCCCTTTAACTATCCATGCTTTACTACCCACCCCAGAAGCACGACCACCTTTGCTGATCTTGACGAGCAGCAGCTTGCTGCCTACTTTACAGCCTTTGAACAGGAGATAGCCCGGGCAATAGAAGACTTTGCGCCAGACATCATCCACGTGCAGCACATCTGGCTGCTTTCCTACCTGGCCTCAAAGCATGACCTGCCTTTTATCATAACCGCGCACGGCACCGATCTTATGGGCTATGAAAAATGGCCGGAGTTTCGTGTATACGCCAACGAAGCTGCCAGTGCCTGCAATCGCGTTATTACCATTTCCAAAGACAACTGCAAGGCCACGGTTGATACCTTTGCGCAGATTAAGGAAAAAACCGTCTTGCTTTCAAATGGGTATAACAACGACATCTTCTATCCAGAAGCTCTTGATAGAGCCGCACTGCTTGCCACCTATGGTGTGCCTTACAACGGCGAAAAGTTTGTTCTCTTTGCTGGCAAGCTCGCCCATTTCAAGGGCGTAGATGTATTGCTGCACGCAGTCAAGAAATACGAAGGGTTGCAGCCCGATGCTTTTGTTACCGTCATAGCCGGAACCGGCCAAGAAGATGAGAATCTGCGCCGCCTTGCCAAAGAACTGGATCTCAAGTCGGTGTTTTTCATTGGGCATCAAAGCCAAGCACAGCTACGCTCGCTCTATAGCACTGCCGACGTTTTCGTTACCCCATCTCGCTACGAGCCCTTTGGGCTGGTTGCCCTTGAAGCCATGGCCTGCGGCTTGCCGGTTGTTGCCACCAACAAGGGCGGTCTCTCAGACTTTGTGACCAGCGAAGTAGGCTCGGTTACCAACTGCGACCCTGATGATATCTGCGCTGCCATTTTGAGTGAGATGGAAACGAACGAAAGGCTGCCCGGGCGCAGAGCACTCGTGGCTGAATATGCCCTGCAGCGCTTCTCCATGACCCACTACATTGAGGAGCTCGACAACATCTACCAAGAGGTGCTTGCCAAGTAGCCGCTCTCGCGTCTGCTCAGGTTTTGAGACTTGCCGCCTTGGTAGCCTTGCTCGGCTCCCTGGTGCTATCGAGCGTCGGGTTGCTCCTGCTGCTCAAGGAGTGGCTCCTGCTGCTCAAGCGATGGCTGGTGGCGAGAAGCCAGCTCTGACTCTTTAGGATAGTGAGAGCCCTCTCTTGAGCAAGAGTTTTGCTGCAAGGCATTAAACGGCCAGCGATGATCATGGGGCTTTAGTTGCTGCGAAGCGCCGAGCGGCTGATAGGCATACAACTGAGAATCGTGAGGTAAGGCTGGTTTATCATTGAGGCCACAATACTTAATCTCGCGCCAATACCACTGATATAAAAAGGCTCCAACAATGCCAAAGACAATGAAGAATTGGAGTATAAAGCCAGCAATGAGCTCAAGACCCAGCGAGCGATCGAGCCCAGACATAATGTAGCCTATAACAGCTTGATATAAGAAGATATAGACAAATAAGGCAATGGACACCGCCCTGCTTTTAAAAACCAAGAGCAAGATGCCCAAAAATGTAAGTATGCCAAAATTCAAAAACAGGAGCACTGTAAACAGAGACTCCCAATAAGAATTGCCTTGACCTAACAAGGATCCGCCCTGCAATGAAGCAAAGAGCGCCAGCAAGGCTCCTGCCGCTGCAAAAATAAAAATGACCACACAGGTAACCATGACCAGGCTCTCGGCTCTTCCAAGCTTGCGCCCCAACTTGACCGAATAGTCCACCGCTTAACTCCATTCTATTGATAGTGATACGCAAACCGCCCGATACTCTTTGAGTGCTTGCAAAGAGACAGCACTGCATGCTCCTGACTCGTTATTGTATCTCACCCTCAGAGCACACTTAAAATGTTACCAACAATGGCAATAGCATTACCAATACTCCTAATGAGGAGAGCCTTAAGAAGACGGGGCTGGTGTCCACAGAGGTGTCATTTGCTGCTCACCCTGCGGATGGCCGCTGCTCATGACACCTTTGTGGGACATCAGCCCCGTCTTCTTGAGGCTCTCTATCGCCTGGGCAGACACACCGTAAAAGATGTTTGTCCGTAGTTGCTTACCGCAGTAATTGACCCTCCGTGCTGGGTCACAATCTCTTTTGCTATGGCAAGACCCAGCCCTGAGCCTCCCGTTGCACTACCTCTGGCCTCCTCAAGCCTGAAGAACTTCTCAAAAATGGTGTTGAGCTGCTCTTGAGGAATGGTCTCTCCCCTATTGCTGATTGTAATAAGAGTTGCACCGTTTTGGTCTGAAGCCTCTATGGCTATGGGGCTGTGCGCATCGCTGTATACGATGGCATTATGCAGTACGTTGTTGAAAACGCGGGCAAGCAGCTCAGCGTCTCCATACACCTGGATATCGCCACTGGTGTATATTGATATCGTCTTTTCTCTGTCCTCAAGAAGAGGAAAGAATTCTTCTGCTATCTGCGCCAGCATGACGTCCAGGCTAAACTCAACCTTATTGAGGCTGATTTCTTGCAGGTTAAGACGCCCGATTTCAAAGAACTGCTCAACAAAGGCTTCTAGCCTCATTGCCTTTTCAAGAGCAATCTTGGTGTACGCTTGGCGCTTTTTTTGCTCTATATCCCTGGAGTCTTGCAGCAGATTTAAATAACCAATAGTTGAGGTAAGCGGCGTCTTGAGGTCATGAGCCAAAAAGAGGAGCAGGTCGCTCTTGCGTCTCTCGGCTTCTTCCACTGCCTTGCGGTTCATCAAAGCACTATCAAACATTGCCTGCATGGTTGGCTGAAGCTCAACCAAGTTGGCAGGAGTGGTGATGAGGTCTCCTTGCCTGCCTCGCTGCATCATATCGATACTGTCTACCAAGGCCACAACGTCTGAGGCGCTTCGCCTCCATTGCCCAAAAAGAATGACTGACAGGCCGCTCACCCAAACGATGGTGATGATCAGCGGAAAGAGCTCCTTCATCAAAAAGAGCAGGGGATATAAAAGTTCCGTGCCGTACCAGATCCTCGAATTCTTGGTGAGATAAAAGAAGAGGATAACTACCAAGACGATGGACGTAAGCGTGATAAACGGAACCCAAAACTGGTTGCGATACCTCTTCGTGATTGCACTTTGTAAATAGGCCTTATGTTGATTAGTTGTTGTCAAGTTTGTACCCTACTCCCCAGACGGTTTTGATATAACGTGGGTTTTCAAAAGACTCACCCATCTTTTCTCTGATATGTCTTATATGCACGGTAATGGACGTATTACCCTTTTCAAAGTATTCGTCTTGCCAGATTTCTTGCGAGAGTTCGTCTGAGCTCATGACTGCTCCTTGATTAGAAGCCAGTATCCTCAGAAGAGAGAACTCTGTGGGAGTGAGCTTAAGTGCTTTACCATCCAAGCTGCACTCATGCGTCTTGCTATTGATTTCAAGTCCTCCAATAACAATAAGAGCCTCACTCTTTGCGGGCTCGTCGTTATACTTCTTATACCGGCGAAGCTGCGCTTTGACACGCGCCACCAGCTCCAAGGGCTTAAAGGGCTTGGTAACGTAGTCGTCGGCACCCAGCGTGAGGCCGGTTATCTTGTCAACCACATCGTCTCTGGCTGTGAGCATAATGATGGGAAAGCTGCGCAATTCGCGCACCTTGGAACAAAGGGTAAATCCGTCAATGTCGGGCATCATAATGTCGAGAATGGCAAGGTCGATATCTTCTTGCTTGATGCAATCAAGTGCAGACTGCGCTTCGTAGAAGGTTCGCGTTGCGTATCCCTCATTTTGCAGATAGAGGTCAATAAGATCGGCTATCTCTACTTCATCATCAACTATGAGTATGGTGTCTGGCATAAACAGTACTCCCTTCTGCTCCACATGGTAACAGCTTAACCAAGCCACTTCATTAAGAATTGATTAAGAAATCCTTAGGAGAATATCCAAGTATGTCAAACGCTCAGTAGCTAATCTTAAAGCTGCAAGACTGGATGTAGCTCAACGCTACGCAGCGTGAGTAGCAGCAGCAAAGCTGAAAGCAGTAACATGACCGAGTGATTGGATGTATGATGTATTCAAGAAGCAGCGCAAGATACCTGGTGGGCAGCAAAGCCAACAATAGGTATAGAAGTAGAGCCAAAGACAAAAGCAGCCAAAAGAGAAATGGGCAAGGCGAAAGCCGGCAAAGCAGAAGCCAGCAAGACAGCAGGAGTCGGCAAAGCAGCAGCTCCTTGTCAGCATACAGAGAGCAGGCCAGCTCTCGCGTGCCTCGCAGTGCCAGGCCGGCATCGGCGCACCAGATTACCAGCAAAATAGTAGTGGCTGTACTTCTCGCAGCCATAGTGACTATTGGCACCGTGGTAGTCAAGCTCTCTCTTTCAGAACAGAGCTTTGCGAGTTTTCAAGCTGCAGGGGCGGCAAATCATGCGTCAAGCGCCTTCTTGAGCACTCCCGCGAGTCAGTGGAAAGCGGGAGTCATGCCCATCCTCTACCAAAAAGACCCTGCTTGGAGCGAGAATGCATACGCTGGCGCTGACTTTGGAGAAACCGGCTGTGGGCCCACCTGCCTTGCCATGGTCTCAATCTATCTCAAGGGTGGCACCAACATTACTCCGCCGGTTGTTGCAGACATGGCCACTCAGGCTGGCTGCGTGAGCTCCGCAGGAACCGAATGGCTCTTTATGACAGAAGGAGCAAAACTGCTCGGGTTGAAGGCTGAGGAGCTCTCGGCCAATAAAGACCTCATTGTTGCCTGCCTCAGTGCGGGTCGTCCCATCATTGCATCAATGGGCAGGGGCGACTTTACCACTACGGGTCACTTCATAGTCCTCACTAAGATCAACGATGATGGCAGCATTTCTGTTCATGATCCTAACAGCGTAGAAAGAACTCAAAGCGCCTGGAATCTCGACAGCTTGATGGTGCAGTTCAGGAATCTTTGGGTATATGGCTAGAAAGAGGGTAATCATGCAAGCTTTAGTCGCAAAGCAATACAAGATAGCCGTGTTATTTGGTGGAGCTTCGCCAGAGTACGAGGTCTCGCTTAAGTCCGCTTACAGCGTTATCAGCGCCCTCGGTCACGTGTCCCAGTGTGAGGCAGTGCTTATTGGAATCAACCGGGCTGGTGAATGGTTTTGCTTTGACGGCAGCCTGGACAGAATACTTGATGACACTTGGAATAATCCGCAGGACTGCAAAAGAGCGCTAATCTCTCCCGACAAGCAAACCAAGGGCGTTTTGATTATTGATCGCAATGAGCTGAGGGCACTACGAATCGATGCTGCCCTGCCTATCTTGCACGGAAAAAATGGCGAAGACGGCACCATACAAGGCCTCATGGAGCTTGCTGGAATCCCCCTCATAGGATCAGGCTCTCTTGCTTCTGCCCTCTGCATGGACAAAGACAAGGCACACAAGCTGGCAGCGGCGGCCGGGGTATGCGTGCCCCGCTCTTTTGTGGCAAGCGCCAAAACTCCCCTACAAGCAGCCCATGAACAAGCAAGGCATATCGGCTATCCGCTCTTTGTTAAGCCTGTCAAGGCTGGGTCATCCTTTGGCATCTCCAAGGTCTTGAAGCAAAGTGGGCTCAAGCAAGCGATAGATCTAGCCTTGACCTTTGACGATGCAGTCATCATCGAAGAAACTATAGAAGGCTTTGAGGTGGGTGCAGCGATTCTGGGCACAGGCTCCCATATCCTGGTAGGAGAAGTAGATGAAATCGAGCTGGCCGGCAGCTTTTTTGACTATGGCGAAAAGTACTCTCCTCAAACCTCGGTCATCCACGTTCCAGCTCGCATAACTAAACACAAGGCGTTAGAGGTCAAAAGTGCTGCGCGAGCCATCTATCATGCTTTGGGCTGTAGCGGGTTTGCACGTATTGACCTGTTCATAACTCCCAGCGGAACGATAGTCTTTAACGAGGCAAATACCATTCCGGGCTTTACGCAACACAGCAGGTATCCCAATATGCTCAAGGCAGCTGGGCTCAGTTTTGAGCAGGTAATCAATACCATGATAGAAGCCGTGTTGCCAGTGGAGCAAACGCATCATCATCAACAACAACAGCAGCAGCAAGGGCACTGGCTCATGTATAAGCTTAACGCTCGTTGCCAGCAAAACGCTCACTCTCATGTGGCCTCGTAGGAAGAGCACCAAGAGCTTTGCTACCGGCAGAGCCTGGGTGGAAATAAACCTTGAGAACCTGCGCCACAATGTGACCGTTTTAAAAGGCATGTTGCCCAGTGAGTGCCAGCTCATGCCTGCCGTCAAAGCCAACGCCTATGGACTGGGAGCAGTGCGTCTTTGCAAAGAGCTTAACCGTTTGGGCATACGCGCCTTTTGTGTAGCCACTGCCCTGGAAGGAGCAGAGCTGCGCAAAGGAGGAGTAAAAGGAGAGATACTGATTTTAGGCTACACTCACCCCAAGCAGCTCGATTTGGTAAAGCGCTACCGCCTCATGCAAACGGTAGTGGACTACCAATACGCCCAGACTCTGAGAAACTATGGCAAAAGACTCACCGTTCACCTGGCCATTGACACTGGCATGGGGAGGCTCGGCGAGAGCGCCCATAATCTGGAAAGCATCCTGGAAGTCTTTACTTATAACAATCTCAATGTTGAGGGCATTTTTACCCACCTCTCTGCACAAAGTAAAGACTACACTCATACGCAAGTAGCACTTTTTTCTGAGCTGCTCAATGGTCTGGAGGGGCGAGGCGTGGGCGCTCTTAAGGCGCACCTACAGAGCAGCTACGGCATCTTGCATTGCCCAGGTCTTAACTATGCCTATGCGAGGGTTGGCATAGCCCTCTACGGTGCGGCAAACCACGATGAACTAAAGCCGGTGCTTTCAATTAAGGCGCGTGTGAGTGTTGTCAAAACAGTTGCAGCAGGTCAGGCCATAGGCTATGGGCTTGGATTCATTGCACCAAAGGATATGAAGATAGCCGTCATTTCAATTGGCTATGGCGACGGGCTCCCTCGGGCACTCTCCTGTGGCGTGGGAATGGTTCTCATCCATGGTGCACGGGCAAGCATCTTGGGCTACGTCTGTATGGATCAAACCATCGTTGATGTCTCAAGTATCAACAGGGTGTATCAGGGTGACACAGCCGTTATATTAGGCAAGAGCGGAGCCCTCGAAATGTCAGCTGAGAGCATTGCCAAACAGCTACAAACAGTGCCCAATGAGATACTCAGCCGCCTGGGCACAAGGCTCACAAGAGTCTATACTCATTAAATGGCTTGACTTTCGTGGGAATTGACCGATAATAAGCCCCTATGAAAATCATTCTTGTACATACCATGAGCATGTATATGCCTCGGCCTGGGTATGCTGGCAGTATTGCTGGCTCTCAGGCCTGATTCCGGTGTGGCTTTGTGGATGAACGGAGCCCAAAAACATGATAAAACCCAGCTGTACAAGGTATGTACGAGGTAATCACACACAATGATAGAGATTGTTAACGTCACAAAAACGTTTGAGAGCGGTGTTGAGCATCACGCTCTATGCGAGGTCAATCTTACCATCAACGATGGCGAGATCTACGGCATCATAGGCGCATCCGGTGCAGGCAAGTCCACATTGGTGCGCTGCATCAATTTGCTCGAACGCCCCACCAGCGGACAAATCATCATCGATGGAGTTGACGTAACCTGCCTGCAGGGCAGAGGGCTACTGGAGCTCAGAAGCAAAATCGGAATGATTTTTCAGGACTTTAGCTTGTTTCAACAGCGCGATGTCTTGCATAACATTACCTTTCCTCTTGAACTGCGCCGCGACAAAAAAGAACACCGCGAGGCCAGGGCACGCGAGTTGCTTCAAATAGTTGGCCTTTCTGATAGGGAGAAGAGTTATCCCTCGCAGCTCTCTGGTGGTCAGCAGCAACGAGTTGCCATCGCCCGCGCCTTGGCCAACAACCCCAAGATCATGCTTTGTGATGAAGCAACCAGCGCACTGGACACCAGAACCACCGTCTCTATCCTGAAACTACTCAAGCGCATCAACAAGGAGTTTGGGGTAACAATGGTGGTAATCACGCATTCACTTGCCGTTGCACACAAGATCTGCGACAAGATTGCGGTCATTGATGAAGGGCGCATTGTCGAAACAGGCAACACGAAAGAGGTTTTTGGTAATCCTCAAAGCCCCCTGACTCGTGAGCTGCTCGAAAACGATAGTCTCACCGCACTCTTAAACGATAATGGCAGTAACCACTCCGCTTTGCAGGAGGCCAACTAATGGATGCCATCGTAGCCTTCTTGGATCAATACGCAGGCTTGCTGGCAGGGGGCACCTGGGACACCATCGTTATGACAGGCCTGGCAACCTTTTTTGCCTATGTGCTCGGAGTTCCTATTGGCGTTGCCGTGGTGTTAACCTCGCCCGTTGGCCTTCATCCCCACCGCGTGTTCAACTCGGTGCTGGGCTGGATAGTCAACATGGGACGCTCCATACCTTTTATCATTTTGCTGGTGGCGCTCATTCCCTTTACAAGGTTCATCGTTGGTACGGCACTCGGGGTTCCCGGAGCCATCGTACCTCTGGTGGTTGCAGCTGCGCCCTTCGTAGGGCGCATGGTCGAGCAAAGCCTCACAGAGGTCGACGGTGGACTCATCGAAGCTGCTCAAAGTGTGGGAGCCTCAACCATGCAAATCGTGACCAAGGTTTTTTTGCTCGAGAGCCTGCCCTCGCTCATTCGCGGTGCCTCCATCACCTTTATTACGCTTTTTGGATACGCGGCAATGGCAGGCATGGTAGGCGCAGGCGGCCTGGGAGACATAGCCATTCGTTACGGCTACATGCGTTTTCAAGGCGATGTCATGCTCGCTGCTGTTTTGATTTGCATTATCCTTGTACAGATTATTCAAAGCATAGGAGACCTCCTGGCTCGAAAAATAGATAAGAGAAATTAATAAGAAGATAGAGAAGGAAAAGATTGGAGAACAACATGAAGAGGAAGTTTTATTTGGCACTAACCGTAGTATTATCGGCCGTCCTGGCTTTGTCGCTGGTTGCCTGTGGAGGCTCTGGCGGCGCAGCGGGAACAGATGAAGGAGAGCGTCAAGGCGGGTTTTCGATTGCCGTGCCTTCTGATACCACCAATGAGGCACGCGCTTTGCTGTTACTTGAGGCTCAAGGCCTCATCACTTTGAGCGAAGGCGCAGGCTTGGCCGCAACCAAGATCGACATTGTCGACAACCCCTTTAGTATCGAGATTCTCGAAGTAGAGGCAGCGGCGCTGCCGCGCACTTTGCCGGATGTTGACTTTGCCGTCATCAACGGCAACTTTGCCCTGAGCTCAGGCATAGATACGAGCACTGCCCTGGCTGGAGAAGACCCCAACTCCGAGGCTGCACAAACCTTTGCCAACCTCATTGCCGTGCGCGCAGATGATATCAGCTCAGAAAAGACCCTCGCACTCGTAGAGGTGCTACAGGGCTCAGAAGTTCAGCAGTTTATTACCAGCACCTACGGCGGAGCGGTGATTCCAGTTAACATCCCAGCCGGGCTTACGTCAAGTGGGCAAACTCCCGATGACACGGTTATTCGCGTTGGCGCCTCGCCCGCCCCTCACGCTGAGATCCTAGAGTTTGCACGCCCGTTGATTGAGGCAAGAGGCTTTACTCTGGAAATTATTGAGTTTTCTGACTATGTGCTCCCCAACATTGCCCTTGAGGACGGCGATCTGGACGCTAACTACTTCCAGCACCTGCCCTACCTCGAAAATTTCAACGAAGAAAACAACACCAACATAGTATCAGCAGGCAAGATTCACTTTGAGCCCCTCTGCATCTACCCTGGAAAATCTGCAAGCCTTTCAGACATCAGATAGGCTCTCACTGGGCCAGCCCACATGCAGATGCTGTCAAAGAGGTTAGTTCCGACAACCGGAACTAACCTCTTTTTTGCCTATGAATCTCGCCTTTCAAGACCATCGCACTGACTCCATGAATCAACAGGCAACCCGGTCTTGTAACTACCTTGCGTTTGCTGTTACAAATACAAGCCTGAGGCAGGAGACATTTGTTTATACTCCTCAGTGCTATAAATGTATTCACGAACAAAATCAACAAATTGTACAAGCCTTTGGTGTGCGTCGGGTGGACCTGCAATCCCATCCCAAGGTCCACCATCATGAGAAACAATAGTTCTCGTTTCTTCACTGAGGGTATAGGTAAGCGTATACGAGTCCGCAGGAGTGGATGTCATCAGTGGAGAACCGTCCAGAGGCTCCCCCTTATCGTTTTGAAGAGATTCCATCGCATACGCATTTATATCATCGGGCAGCTCCGTGATTTTGCACACTACAAACATATCGAGTATATCTTGCATCTTTTCTTCTGGGATAACAAAGGAAACGGTTTCTGTACCATTTCTAATCAAATCCTTTGTCAAGGTATTACTAAAAGTGTCGATGTTGCCCCTCCCCTCATACCCATAGCTGAGAGAAAAATTAAAATCGCCCACATCTTGCGTTTCAGAAACAGCCAGATTGCCGCAACCAAATAACCCTGCTGCTAAAAGAGCCATCAACACTGCAATTGCTTTTCTCATTGCACCCTCTCCTCGCGAGCAGCCTAAAGCAGAGAGCTACAGCTCCTGCCACCAGTGCATGGTAGAGAGTTGAGCGCACTGTGTCAAGGTGACGTCAGACTGTGTGAGAACTCGCTGTGGACAGCTGGGGACGGGGCAAACTGTCTCATTTTACTACGTAAAATGCAACAGCTTTGCCCCGTCCCCACTATCCGTCGCGACTTTTCACACAGTCTAACTAATCTCCCTGGCCTTTTCCAGCAAGGTGCTCAAGGGTGGCGCAACGATCAAAGGTCTCGTCTGCTGTTGAGCCGCAAACCAGCATGCCGTGGTTTTCCATGATGCAGGCATTGCTCTCTCGCATGGCCTTAATAACGTTTCGTGCGAGCCTCTTGGTGCCGGGAAGCGCGTAACGTGCCAGCGCTACGCTACCTCCCAAAAGCTCTTCGCTGGCTTTATCTGCTATCACCGGCGCTTGACGCGCAGCAGCAAAAGCACTGCAATTGACCGGATGGCTGTGAATGACCCAACGGGTGTTGGTCTTTTTCTTCAGCATCTCTGCGTGAATCAACTTTTCCGAGGTGGGTTTAAGGCTGCCCTCATGCTCTAAGCTAAACAGATTCACGCGCACAATGTCATAGGGAGTAAGCTTGTCGTAGTCCATGCCTGAAGGAGTCACCAGCATGTGGCGCTCATCAAGCTGCGCCGAGAGATTGCCCCAGGTTCCCTGCACGAGGTTTTCTTCTATCAAGCGCCTGCCCGCATGGACGATCTCTTGTCTCAGCACCATTTCTTCTTCTTGGATACTGCGGTCATAATCCTCGGCAGTCTGGTAAACAGCCTTGCGCTCCATCTGGGAGTACTTCTTCTTGTAGACCAGGTGCATGAGCCAAGCTTCAAGGCAGTTGATGGGCTTTGCGCCGCCAAGACGCTCGGCTCCCAAAGACACCTTAAGAGTCTTCTCCAGCACCATGACCGCCGCATGCTCTTGCGTAGTGCCAGCTCCCGCCGCCAGCACCTTGACATCTTGCGCAGGAGTCATTACAAGGCAGGCTCCATACCTACACAAGGCCTTTTGAATACCACGCGCATCAGACTCATCATATATACGAATGCCTGCGCCGAATATCTGCGCCATATCGTCGAGTATGGGCGCAATACGCCTTGTCTTGCCGCCAAGACCTACCATAGACCTAGAGCAACACCTCATAGACAGAAAGAACTATGTCTCCCTTTGCAAGCGCAGAAAGCTGGGGCACGAGCCTCGTAAAATGCTCGGTCTTCATATGGGCATCAAGAGCCTCTTTGCTCTCCCAGGTCTCTAAGATGGCGTAAGCGTCTACGCCCACAGTCTCCTGACAAAAATTGTAGTTAATGCATCCATCTTCGAGCACCGTAGTAGCTACCAGCTCTTCAATTACCACCATTGCGTCGTCTTTGGTCTCTGTAGGTATGACCAGGGTTGCCGTTACCTTTATCATTTCTTATCCTTTCTGGTAGGCACAAATGAGTGTCTTTAACACCTTTTGTGCATCTCAAAGTACAACTCTCAGATTAACAGAGCTCAAAGAAGAAATGCTCTACACTTATGGGAGTGGTTATGTAGTCACTGCCTGCCATATAAAAACGATTAATACTTCTTGGTTATTTCTTGTGCACGCACCTTGATAATCTCTCTAACATGAGCAGGCGCAAGCACCTCAGCGTAGCCTCCCAAAGAGAGAATGAACCCATACACCCACTCTTCTTCGGGAACCGTAACTGCCAGGCCATAACTCCCGTCATCATGTTTGCTAATACACTCCCCATCAAAGTTGTCGTAGAGCCTGCTTAACACCTTTTCATCACATCGCAGCTTTAGCCCAACCAAGGGGGCGCGAGGACTCGAGCCCTTTGCGTGCTCTGGTATCTCACGCTCAACAAAGTGCTGATCCAGTATTTGCACATTCTTAATCCGCGAAAGGCGAAACATACGGTGAGCTGCACGTTTGAGACAGTAGGCTACCAGGTACCACGTGCTGGCATTGAAAATCAGTTTGTCGGGCTCCACCGAGCGATTACCGGTGTCGCCGTGGGCATTGACGTAGTCAAAGCTGATTATCCGCTTACTGATAATGGCATCTCTGATTGTGCTGAACCTGTCCTGTTCATTAGCCTTGCTGCTCCACCCCTCAAAGTCCACCAAAACCCAATCATGCACCTTGCTGCCCTTGAAAACCGAGCCCAGCTTGTCCATGATAGCATCAGCCTCGGGATAGCTAGTCGCCCCCAAGGCCTTGATAGCCAGAAGCAAGCTTTCGCTTTCTTCCTTAGAGAGCAGCGCCTTGTTAAGCGTGTAGTTCTCCAATAGAGATATGCCTCCGTTGCTTCCCCTGTTGGTATACACAGGAACACCAGCCAAAGACAGCACTTCAATGTCGCGATAAATGGTGCGCATTGATACCCCAAAGCGCTCGGCAAGCTCCCTTGCAGTAACCGCCTCACGGTTAAGCAGCAGCGTTACTGTTTCGAGCAGCCGACTTATCTTCATTGGTTTCTCCTTGCGCTATCGTTGGCACCTCATATCCATAGGATAGCAGAGGGCCACAGCTGTTATCCCTCAGGCGTCACAGTTCGGGGCTGTAACATAAGCCGCCTTTGGGACAGAGGGGGCTTATGTTACAGCCCCTGCGTCTCCATGTTGCCTGTTCGCCCTCATGTCACCTGTTGCGTTGGTATTATTGAGCAAAAAACCATACAACAGCAACCTGCCCCACACACAGTGCAGGCATTAGGCGATAATAGACCTGCGACAAAACAGTGTGGAGAGAGGACGCCTATGCAGTATCTTGGTCTTGAGCTTGAGCATCTGCCCAACAACGAACAGCGCCAAGCTATAGAAAGTCTGGACGGCCCCGTGCTGGTAATTGCAGGACCAGGAACGGGCAAGACACAGCTGCTGAGCTTGCGGGTTGCCAACATACTGCATTCAAAGGACGTGAGTCCGCACAACGTCTTGTGCCTCACCTTTACCAACGCAGGCGCATCAGCCATGACCAAGCGGCTTGCCCAGCTCATTGGCCCCAGTGCGCTCGGTGTACATATTTCCACGTTTCATAGCTTTGCCTCTGGCCTCCGGACTCGATTTCTTGAGTACTTTCAACGAGGAGTTTTGGATGCAGCGGTTCCTGATCTTCGTGCAAAGACGGAGCTTGCGCGCCTCCTCGCAGAGCTCTCTATACACGACCCTTTGTATCAGCGACCCTATAAAGGCTTGCCGAGCAACTTATCCGAAGTTACCTCATGCATCAGTACTCTCAAAAAGTCTGGCCTCTCCCCTGCTCAGATAGCTGCCATAGCCACACAAAACCTCGAGTTTTTTGAGTATGTTCAAGGTGAGACCTCGCTCATCGGGCTGATAGATGACGCGCTCAAAGGCTCGCGTGCCGCCAAGTTTGCCAAGCTTGATGCACTACCTCATGAGATAGCAGCAATCGTTCAAAAGCTTCCGAGCAATCTCACTGAGCCATTAATAAGCACTCCCGGCGTCTATCTTCCCTATGCCCAGTATTTGGTCAACTCCTTCTTAAACACCCAACTCTATGATGATGACGGCAAAACCGTGGGATTTCAAAACCTGCGCGACAGCCTCTTTAAGGCAAATCCAAGGGTCTTCAAAGATCAGGAGAAGAGTAAGAAGTTGCTCTCGGTCATTGGCATCTATAAGCAATATCAGGACTATCTTGCCAAGAACGGCTTTTATGATTACGACGACATGATCTTTGATGCACTGCACGCACTTGAAGACAGCAGTCAACTGAGGGCCATGCTGGCAGAGCAGTATCAGTATATCCTGGTGGACGAGTTTCAAGATACCAATGGATCTCAAATGCGCCTGCTGGATCTTTTAGCTGGCTCCTCAGAGAGCCCCAACATCTTGGTTGTGGGCGACGACGACCAGGCTATCTATCGTTTTCAGGGTGCAAGTGTTGAGTATCTCAACGCATTTGAACAGCACTACCCTCACACCAAACGCATCGTTCTCAATACCAATTACCGCTCAACTCCCTCGTTGGTAGGCCTTGGTGCTCAGCTGGCAGAGCAAATCGAAAATCGTGCGCCTGCGAGCAAGACCCAAAAAAAGCTTAGGGCTCACAAAAAAGAGCTGGCTGCCACAAGCTTTGTTGCCCATTGCTATACAAGCAGTGAGCTTCAGTATTATGAAGTGGCTCGCGCCATACGCCAGCGCATTGATGCAGGCTTTATGCAGGAGTCTTTGCACCCAGGCGAAGAGATTGCGGTCATCGCCCGAAATCACTCAAGCCTAAGAGGGCTGATTGTCTACCTCAGGCATTTTGACATACCCTATAATTACGACGTTTCAACTACAGTGGCACAAATCGAACCTCTGCAAACCTTGCTCAAGCTGCTGCGCTTTTGTGCCTATTATGCGGCTGGCTCCAAGGAACATGCGGAGGCTTTGCTCCCCTCGATAGTCTCGGCTCTGGAGTTTGGTATTGAACCCAGGGTCTACTTCTCGTTTGCTGTATCTCTACACAAAGAGCGCATCTCATGGATGCAGGCGCTCGAACGCTCACCTCATGAGCAGTTAAGCTCTCTCTTTACCTGGCTCACCGAGCTGTCTTTTGAGTCACTCAACTCGCCGGTTCGGTCTTTGATTCTCAAGGCTGCTAAACCTTTACTCGCCTACTATGAAGGACGAGAGAAAGCCGAGCCTTTTGACCTTATAGAATTCAACTACGGTGTGCGCGCCTTGCTCAAGTTTGTAGAAGGCGAGTTGGAGGCGGAGAGAAACACTGGTGGGGCTAGACCCCTACGGTTGGCAGATGTTGTGTCTCTCTATGATGAAGCCGAGCGCTTTAGCTTTGACATCGATATCGAGGTTCCCGTAGTGCGCTCGGAGGCCATCTCTTTGATGTCAGCCCATAAGTCAAAAGGTCTTGAATTTGACCTGGTCTACCTGCTCGATGCAGATGATCAAACCTGGCATACTCGCAAAGCCGACCGCGGCTACATCAGCCAAAACATGCTCATCAGCGAGAGTGGCGACATAGACGATGACAGGCGCCTGCTTTTTGTGGCAGCTACACGCGCAAGAGAAAGCCTGGAGGCTAGCTTTTATCGCGGTGAGTTGGTGCGAGAGCTCATGGGTATCGCAGAGGTAAGAGAAGTCGAAACCAACGATGCAACTATTGCTACAATCTCTGCGCATTGCTGGGAGGACAATTTCTACCCCTCTAACGCCAGCATCATGGCATTGGCTGACCCCCTCTTTGAGGGGCGAGCTCTTTCGGTCTCCTTGCTCAACAGCTTTGTTACCTATAAGGATGAATATGACTCCCGCGCATTAGAGGGAGGCTCCTTTTTTCGCAGGCAAATTCTCAGGCTGCCGAGCGAGCCCAGCATAGCCTTGGACTTTGGTAATATCGTACATGAGTTGATGGAGCAGGTCTTTACACTGGTTGTCAAAGGAAGTGGGAGCCCTCAAAATGCTGCCTTTGACACGACCGTGCAAGAACTCCTGGCCAACTGCCAACAAAAGATTGCCTGGCTCGACTACGAAGCTGCCATCATTGCACACCATCAAGAGAGGTTTTTGCAGATTGCAGATCTTTTCCTCCCAAAACTCTATGAACTGCTCTCTAATGCAAGCGGCACGTTAGAGTATTGCTCCGAGTACTCACTCACTACCACGATTGATGACATTCTTCTTACAGGCAAATGCGACTTGTTGATATGCGACTCTGCAACAAAAACCATCGAGGTTTACGACTACAAAACCGGCAACCCCGATACCGCCACCTTTGACGCCGGCTATCTCAGGCAACTCCAGTTTTATAAGCTGCTAATAGAAAACTCATCAGAATTTGAAGGCTGGACTGTGCGCGGTGGAGCCGACCTCTTTGTTGAGCCTTCAGCAAAACAAGGCGGAGTCTTGGCAAAGCAACGCTTTCATACGGTGAGCACCGACGATCTTGGTCATCTGCAAAAGCTCATAGCCGCTGTATGGCATCGCATTCAACACCGCAGGCTCGACTGCTCTGCTTTTGAGGCTTCACCCCAGCTGGCTGCACTCAAGGCAAGCCGCTCTCCCCAAAAACCAAAATCCGCAGAAGTCCAGCTTGCCTTTGAGCTGTGGCTCATAGACGAGCACACCGGCACATAAAAAGCGCCAGGCTTGCTCAGGCAGCCTGGCGCTTTTGCGTCAATACACTATTGACTACTTCTCGTCAGTCGAACGACCTGCCGAGTCTATGGGGCGGTCATGCAGATTCTTGTAGCTCTCCTTAAAGAGAAGCGTTGTTTCTTCCTTATCTGGCGCTGGCGTAATGAGGCTCACTAACGGCACGATTATCAAACTGCCTACCATCGCTATGGCGCCCGCATTGATGGGCGAGGCAATGAAGGGCGAACCCGGCGTAAAGTCGAGCCCCAGGATGAAGTTTGACACCGTGAGACCAACGGCAAATATGAAGCTTGCCCACACTGCAGGCACGGTTGTGCGCTTCCAGTAAAGACCGTAGATGAAAGGCCCAAGGAAGGAGCCGGCAAGTGCTCCCCAGCTAATTGCCATCAGCTGCGCAATGAAGGTGACCGGCGAATTATATTGCACAATGCCGATAATCGCAGAGATGAGCACGAATACGACAATAAGGACACGCATAATGAACAGCTGCGAACCGTCAGTCATCTTCTTGACGATATTTCCTCTGATGAAGTCAATGGTGAGCGTAGAGCTCGATGTCAAGACCAAGGAGCTCAAAGTAGAAAGCGATGCTGAGAGGACGAGTACAACAATAAGCCCCATGAGTATTTCAGGTAACCCCGAGAGCATGGTGGGGACAATAGAGTCAAAGACAGGGGCGTTAGCAGCCTCGTCTCGCCAGGCAACTTCTCCAATTTGCGGCGCCAACCTTCCAAATCCGCCGAGGAAATAACTGCCGCCAGCGATAATCAAGGCAAAGACCGTTGAGACGATGGCACCCGTCCTAATCATGTTGGTGCTCTTGAGCGCATAGAACTTCGATATCATCTGCGGAAGACCCCAGGCACCTAGCGAGGTTAATATCAAAACACCAATCAAATTGGGTATGTCCGGGCCAAACATAGAGGTAAAGACCCCTTGTGCGTCACCCGGAGCTGCGCCGTCGTTGGGAATCAAAGACAGGCTGGTAACTGCTGCTCCAAAGCCTCCAAACGAAGACAAAACGGCTAAGATGACCGCCGATATGCCCACAACCATGATGACACCTTGCACCGTATCATTTACCACGGTTGCCTTGTAGCCACCGAGAATAACGTAGATGCAGGTGAGTATGGCCATGCCGATGATAACCACCTCAAAGTCCATGCCAAAGCTCTTGAGATCAAAAGCCATCATAAAGAGACGCGAGAGGCCGTTATAGACACTGGCCGTATAGGGAATCATAAAGATGAAGATGATGCCAGCCGCAGCAATGCGCAAGGGCTTGCTCTTAAAGCGGCTGCCAAAGAACTCAGGCATAGTCTGAGCACCCAAATGATGAGTCATGGCACGAGTACGTGCGCCGAGAACATACCAGGCAATGAGACTGCCTATGAATGCATTGCCCAGGCCAATCCACAGAGCTGCCATGCCGTACTTCCAGCCAAACTGCCCAGCAAAGCCAACGAATACCACCGCGCTAAAATACGTAGTGCCATAGGCAAAGGCTGAAAGCCACGGGCCGATATTTCGGCCGGCTAAAACAAAACCACCTACATTTGATGCACTTTTACGGGTAAAGTAGCCAATCGCGATAGTGACTGTAAAAAACAGCACAATCATAAGGATCTTTAAGATCATGACTTATTCCTTTGAACACCCATTTACTACGGTACCGTGTTTGGGAACACACAGTCGAAGTACGCCGGATGCGTAGTGATGCCTATTCTAACAGAATGTAAACAAATTGCGAGCGAAATTGCCTTTCCTGAAATTGCCCTCTCACGGGGTGTTACTAGTCAGACTGTAGTCCGTCATTGCGGCCTCCGAGCCGCAATCTAACCAAAATGCGTCTCAGATTGCGGGTCAAGCCCGCAATGACGAATTGGGTCTGATCAGTAACCACGGGGTGACGCATCTGTTGTGTTCAAGGATGGCTCGAATGCTACAGGAATCACTACGCACGCAGACGGCAAGTGTGTGGATGCTGCATTTTTTTGATGCCCCTTTGCCATGGTGCCCAGATTGTTATAATTGGCATATGGATATCTTGAGCTACATTGATAAGACCTGTATACGCTGCGGCGGATGCTTGCCGCAGCAAGAGGCTGAGGGTATGACCCCTTTTATGTGCGGAGATTTGGCAGAGGAGCTTTTAGAAGCTGGCGACTCAGATCAAGTCCACCCCGAGGTCTACGAGTTTGTACTGGGCTGTTCGCTTTGCGGAGCATGTACGACTCATTGCCCAGAAAAGCTCTCATGTGCTCATGCTGCAAGGGCAGGCAGGGAGAAGCTAATAGAGCTTGAGCCCGAGCTTCTGGAGGACTATCGCGCCTTTAGAGTGGACTACCGCGAAAATCTCTTCGGTGTAATTCGCGAGGCCATGGGTGTGAGCTACAAAGACTATTTGGAAACATCCAGTAAGGAAAAGCGCAGCAGGAGTACAGCGTTGTTCTTTCCTGGCTGCAGCCTTGCCAGCTATTCTGAAAAGCTGACTCGAACAACGTATGAATTGCTCGAATCTCGAGGCGTAGTGCAAGGTATGACCGCTTACTGCTGTGGCAAGCCACTTTATGACATGGGTGCCACTCAGGAATTTGAGAGCTATGCTAATGGGCTCATTGATGCTTTGGCACACGCCTCGGTAGACAAGTTGGTAGTTGCTTGCCCCAGCTGCTTCTACACGCTCAAGGATCTCCTTGAAGAAAGGCTCATTGATGGCATAGTTCTTGAAGCTTTGCCTGATGCCCTGCTTAACTTGAATATCACCTGTTTGGAAGATGATTATGCCAGCGTAGCCTTACACGACTCTTGCTTGGATCGCTTTGGTTTGCACTTTTCACAGGCCACGCACACTCTCTTCAAGCAAAGCGGCATGAGTGTGCTTAAAATGCAAAACAGCGGGTCTGGCACCATCTGCTGTGGAGCAGGAGGCTTAAGCCAGGCAGGAAGCCCAACGCTCAGTGAGGCACGCGGCGCTCGCAGGCTCAGGCAGTTTGCCGCCACCAAGGCAGAGTGCCTTGTATGCAGCTGCATGAGCTGCGTAAACGCCTTTGTTTTAGGAGAAGGCAGCCAATGCGATGATGCGCATCACTATTTGGAGTTGTTGCTGGGTATATCCGTTGATTGGGGCGCAGTAAAGCGCACTATGGACGAACTTACCGGCGCACATGATTGCGAAGAGAGCGGCCGTTCTCAAGACGAATATCACGCAGACATCTTCGGTCAGTATAATTCATATCAACTAGCCAACATTAAGCAAGCTAACGAATACGAAGTAGAGGACTCTGACCTCTCAAGTCTTCCAGCTTTCTACTTACCGTTGGAATTGTGCACTAAAATCTTTGATGACTGAACATGTCATTGCATGTTACTGGTCAGACACTCGCCTGGAGCATACCCTGTTTCAGGTTCTGGAGCGCGTGCGGGGCAATTCGCAAAGCGAATTAAGCCCCGCAGTTGGCGGAGGCCTCCGGGTTCTGAAACAGGGTATGCTCCAGGC
>WQXH01000034.1 GCA_009784945.1 Coriobacteriia bacterium
TATCCAGTCTTGCCGCTGATTAGCCAGGCGCCTGCAGGTATCTGAAGGGACTAGCGAGTGTTTTCCGGGAAAAGGCCCTGTAGTTTACTCTTAACTAAATGACATTGGGTCTGATCAGTAACGCTAGGCCCTGCAACATTCGCTCTTCGAGCGAACGCGGCAGGGCGACAGGAGGTTTTGCTCTTCGAGCGAACGCGGCAGGTGGCTACGCTATGCGAGATGGACGACAAAGTTGGTCTGACCAACAAGCTTCAATTGTCACTAGTCAGACTGTAGTCCGTCATTGCGGCCTCCGAGCCGCAATCTAACCAAAATGCGTCTCAGATTGCGGGTCAAGCCCGCAATGACGAATTGGGCCTGATCAGTAACCTTCAATTCACTCAATTTGCTGCAACTTTGGCACTATGCTGGTAATTATGTCTGATTAGGAGTATAATCATTCGGCAAATAAGACGGTTGGTACTTGTTAATCTATTGGGTAAACGGATTTGAGGGTTTTCTCCTTAAGAGAGAGCTTGGCAAATGGGTAATACGGGTTTTGGGAGGGGCTTCTTTCTCAAAACAATAGGCGGAGGGAGAGTGGTCACATGACTAAGTCATTTAACATCCATGTATGGCGGGCAGCGCTCGCATTCATTTTAGCGGTTACCTTGAGCATTACACCTGGTCTCAGTGGGCTGGCCTATGCCGACACTACAACGCCTCAGGAGACCCCCACCCAAGAATCGCAGAGTGCCAGCAGTAGCACCGCAGGCGAGACCTTGCTAGACGAGGACAACGCTGCTGGCGACACGCTGGCAGGCAGTACTCAGTTAGACGAGGGAGCTACAGGCGGCCATGTCACTGACGAAGGCTTGGCAGGCGATGACCTGGCAGGCGGTAGTGCTACGGAGGAAGGCGCAGCAGATGAAGACCCTGCGTATGATTTACCCGCTGATGAGAGTTCTTTGAACGAGGATTCAACCGAGAGCGAAGCCGGTATCGAAGAAGAGGGCAGTCACCCCGCTCAGGGCAACGAAGAATCATCCAAGCCCGCAGGCTCTGGCAACTACGGTGAGGTAACGGGTGATGGTGGCACCTTGCAACCAAACGACCCTGCCATGCCAGATAATGAAACAGCTCCGGGAAGTGCGCAGTCAAATGACACGGCAGGAGAAGCAAGCTTTTCTGAAGCAACCGAGCCAGATGAAGCTGAAGCTGAGGAAGCAACGTCTGCAAAGAAGCTCGCTCCTTTGGCGGCTACCGATGTCAAAGACTACTTTGCGCAGTTGGGCATTCTTCCTCCCAACAACACCATTGTCACCGCTGCCAGTATCACATCGAACGACGACCCCATTACCGTCAACAGCATCTTAAACTTTGCCTTTAGTTTGGCTATACCAGAGTCGGTGCGTCAGCTCATCCAACCGGGAGATTTCTACAACATTGTGCTCCCACCTGAGTTTAAGGTGGTTACCCCACTGAACAACGTGCCTATGCGAGATGCGAGTGGTGTCATCTATGCCAACTATTCTGTGGGCGTTGACGGCGTCGTTCGCATTGTATTTAACGAAAACGTTCAAACCTCGATGAATATCACAGGAGGCATTAGCTTTTCTGGGCAAATCAAATCTGGCATCAATACCGGTCCGGGCGATTGGGAGGTTAACTTTCCGAGTGAAGAAAACCTGCCACCCATAGATATCACCGTTAAGCCGGTTCCGGGTAGCAGCATAGATAAGCATGGGGTCTTTGATCGCACACCCGATCCGAGTCAGATCACCTGGACTGCTACGGTCAATAAGAATTTGGACAGTATCACCAACCTTACGATTTTCGATAATATACCAGCTTCCGGCTGCACCTTTACCTATGTGCCAGACGGCGGAACACCTGGAGCGGGAAACCCAGTTGTGCGCGAGGTTAATGTAGATCTCTTTGGCAACGTAGTACCAGGCTCAGGAGTAGCCCTGAGAGAAGGTACTGATTACTCAGTTGATGCCAGCGGAACCGTAACCATGCTTGGTTCTTACGCCACAAGGAGCGAGGCCTGCATCCAGGTGGCCTGGCTTACCGACATCGACAATGCTGCCCTGCTGACTGGCCGCCACACCTTTGTCAATGACCCGGCAAATGGTGCGCCCGACGGCGGTGTGTGGGCCACTGGTACCTTAGACGATGACTCGCCACTCAGCCTCAATGCAGGCTCGAGCATCAGCGCCACCTTTACGGCTCCGGTCAACAAAACGGTGAGCGGCTACGACCCCAGTACTCAGACCATTCAATGGACGGTGCGCTTTAATGGCGGCAACCATGTAACCGACCAGCTCACGCTCACCGACACCCTCACCGGTGCCAACGCAGACTATTGGGAGTATGTGGGGCCGCCCACCTTGTACCGAATCAACCCGGCTACCGGCGCGCGCACCTTGCTCAATGAAGGCGCTGACTACACCCTGGTGTATCTCACCAATGACCCTCCCCCGGCACAGTTCCAAGTTAAGCTCACGCCCACCTATGCAAGCGCAGGCGATGGAAACTATGACTCCATCAATTATCCGGTGGACATCGTCTATGAAATCAGGCCAAAAGAGGACGTGATCATCGACGAAAATGGAACAATAAGCAACGAGTTTTATGCAGAAGGCTCTGACACCTCCTCTGGCGGTGGCGACGGCAATTACAGCCAGCAAGGGGTGCGCAAAAGCTTTCAGTGGGACCCCAACACACAGGTCGTCAAGTACACGGTGCAGGTCAACCGCAATCTATACGAGATGTTTGACTTTAAGCTGCAAGACCACCTTACCCCCCTGGGCGGCACTGCAGCAGGTTGGATTATCAACAGTTTGAATATTGGTGATGTGCCCACTTTGGCAGGCGTGGCTGACCCCAGCGCCTACTATCCATCCGTCAATAACAGCTCGATGAGCCCTCCCCCCACCGGCTCTGTGCCTACCTCAGCTTATGCAGTAACGTATTACAGCGATGGCACATTTGCAACCATTGACGATTCTCGGCCTCAGGCAATTGAGTTTGATTTTTCAGTGGTAGCACGCCCCTCAATCTACAACCCCATTAATGACTGGCTCACCTTTACCTATTACTATTACTACAACCAACATGATTTTGAAGGAAACGGCATTACCAATAATGCTCACTCTTTTTGGACTGATGGTGAGGGAGGCGAGCATGGAGGAGGCGATAGCACCACCTTGTTACCCTCCGACCCACAAAGCAGGGACGGCCTTAAAAAAGGTAACTATAACGCCGTAGATAAAAACATCACCTGGACGGTGGCGGTTAACTATCTGGGCGGAGGTTTTGAAAACTCCATCCTGCGCGACCCTGTCCAGGAAGGTCAAAACTATGTTCCTGATTCTTTGGAGATATGGTATTACCTGCCCGATCCTCTGGGGCAAGACATCATTTTACAAAGCCAAATACCCTCTTCTGAGTGGCCTTCCTTATTCCACTTGGTCGAAGAGCCTTCGGCTGCCAATGACCATACCCTCACCGTGCACCTTAATGCAGTGCCACCTTCTCCCGGAACCATAGCTGGTAAGTACGCCTTTATATTCAAAACCACGGTGGATGGTACCTTTATTCAAGATTCCTATAGCAATGAGGCAACGGTTCAAGACCGCCACACAGGTGCATTTTCGGACCTGGAGGCTACCGTATCTGTTAAAAATGGCGGCAGCGTAATCGTTAAGAATGATCCTGGCGCAGGAGGAAACTACGAAGTGGGTAGCGATGGCTACCTGTGGTGGCGTGTAGAGATAAACAACAGTCAGAGCACCATGAGCAATGTAGTGGTGACCGACGTGCCCTCCTCCAATCAAATCATCGACCTTGCTTCTATCAGCGTCATTGGAAGAACTGTTGCGCCCGATGGCACCCTTGCCGATGATCCCTCTAATCAATTAATAGCAGGTACCGATTACACCATCAGCTATGAGCCGGATAGCACGGGAGTGATGACGCTCAAGATCAGCTTCTTGCATACCATCGACCGCGGCTATGTACTGCGCTTCAGGGTGATTGTATCAGCACCCGAGGGCGAAACTAATGTTGATGTGTCCAACAGCGCATCAATTACCGGAGATAGCAACGTCACTATTGATGGCGGCGACGAAGTGGGAGGCGGTCTAGACGTAGGTAGCGGAGACGGCTGGATGCGCGGCGACAGCGTGAGTCTGAATCTTCACAAAACAGACTTTGCCAATGGCAGCGCCTTGGAGGGAGCAGTCTTTCAACTCTACACTGCCTTATACGTTCCCATTGGCACACCGGTAACCACCGATGCAAATGGCAGCATTACCTATAACAACCTGGTGCAAGGCTATGACTACCTTATTGTAGAGCTCGCGCCTCCGCCTGGTTACTCCCTGGATCTGTCATATGCAAACGGCGTTCTCATTCATATAGATCCTCAGGGTCAAGAAGACAATACATTTACCATTGACGTGGTCAATGTGGCCACGCAGGCCACACTTATCAAGCACGATGAAGAAGAAGAAGTGTTAGCTGGTGCCGTCTTTAAGCTTGAAAAACAAGAGGTCATCGGCTGGACTCAGATCGGCGGGTTTTACACCACTGATGCTAACGGCGAGATTAACGTGACTGGCCTCTTAGAGGGGCATTACCGCTTTATTGAGACTAAAGCCCCGGATGGCTATCGGCTGCATGCCCTCCCCATTGAGTTTGACATGGTGCCTAATCCGGCCTTTCCCGGTGTCTTTATGCCCGTTGTGGTTGGCCCTGTAGTCAACACGCTAATTCCTGACCCGCCTGACCCACCGGATCCACCTGACCCTCCAGATCCACCAGATCCACCGGATCCTCCCGATCCTCCTGACCCACCTAATCCGCCAGATCCACCGGATCCACCAAGGCCACCAGATCCACCTGATACGCCTGGCAACCCCAATACACCGCCGGCTACACCGCCGGGTACTCCGCCTGCCGCTTCGCCGAGAACTGGTGATGGCACGTTTACAAAACTTATACTGCCAATAGCAGTAATGGCCTTTGGCGGACTGTGCATAGGCAGCTACTTCCTGATTCGTCGAAGGGAGAAAAGGACACACTAGTGCCGTAGGCTGACGCACAGAAAACTCTATTCCTCACTAAGGGAGCTGGAGCCAGACACCGAGACAGGCCTGGGCTCCAGCTCCTTTACAATGAGGCAGCTTGGTCAAGCAG
This sequence comes from Coriobacteriia bacterium, assembly GCA_009784945.1. Classification (GTDB taxonomy): domain Bacteria; phylum Actinomycetota; class Coriobacteriia; order Coriobacteriales; family UBA8131; genus WQXH01. Next base: position 5,185 of record WQXH01000034.1, read on the forward strand.
CCTGGTCATACAATATGGTCAAGCATGTGGTCAAAGACTCCATCAGTCCTGATCCATAAAGGCAGGCTCGGGCTCAAATCGATAGCCTATTCCCCATACTGTTTGAATATACCGGGGTTCTGCTGGGTCGTCTTCTATCTTGCTTCTGAGCTTTTTAATAAAGACGGTGATGCTTGAGGTTTCTCCGATATACTCCTTGCCCCAGGCAGCTTCAACCAGTTGATCCTTTGAAAGCACGACGTTGGGATTGCTCACCAAGGTGTACAAGATCCTGAATTCTTTGAGGGTAAGCACAATGGGCTCGCCGCCTTTAGTCACCTTGAACTGGCCGGTGTCAAGAGTAAAGGGGCCAACACGAATAAGCTCATCTGCAGCGGGAGTACTGCTCGTTTGCGCAATCTGGGCGCGCCTGAGATGCGCCTCAATGTGCATGAGCAGCTCGCGTGGATCAAAGGGCTTGACCATATAGTCGTCGCCGCCAGCTTGAAAACCAACTCCTTTGTCAACAATGTCACCCTTGGCCGATAAAAAGATAATCGGTACCGTTATCCCCTTGTCGCGTAGCTTCCTACAGGTGGTAAACCCGTCCATCTTGGGCATCATAACATCCATGATGATCAGGTCGGGCTTTTCATCGTCAACAACTTCGAGGGCATCAAGGCCATTGTTAGCAAAAGCAAATTCATAGCCCGCATTAGTAATAAGGTTTGAGACGAGTCGCTCGATGCTCGCCTCATCGTCAACTAGCAGTATCTTCATCATCTTCCTCCATTTTCACTGGTACATAAGGTATACAAACGGTAAAGGTGCTCCCCTCGCCCACTACCGACTTGAGCTTGACCGTGCCCCCATGTTGACTGGTAAGCTCCTTGACTACCGCCAGTCCAAGACCCGAACCTCTTTGCCTCTGGCTTGGCGACTGCTTTGCCTGCTGATACTTATCAAATATACTTTCTTGATCCTCTTTTCTGATTCCCATGCCGTCATCGGTCACATCTATGACAATGGCACCCGCACTAAACTCCCCAGAAGTGATAAAGCGAACCGACTCCTCGGTTGCCTCGTCTGTAACCGGAACAAAGTGCACGTACACATCTATCATGCCATCATTAGGTGTATATTTGATGGCATTGTTTACCAGGTTTTCGATAATGCGCCTGAGCTTTTCACAGTCAGCCATGGAAACAGGAACATCGGCTTCTGCTTTGACGCTGAGCTTTATGCCTTGATTCTTAGCGAGCTGGCCCAGAGAGTTCCTCACGACTCCAACGAGATCAACAAAGTCAACAGGCTCTAGAATCAAGGTATCTTTATGAGCCTCTGCCTTGGATATGGTGAGGATGTTATTGACCATGTTAAGAAGCAAAAGCGCGCTTGTTTCAATCTCTCTTAAGGCATGGATGGTGTCGCGGTCGAGGTCGACGTCCTCTTCTAGAATGCGGGTAAATGCCAGTATTGAGGTGAGTGGAGTACGCAGCTCATGGCTCATGATGGCAAAGAAGTCATTTTTATAGGCAGTTTCCTCATTGAGCTGCTTGAGCGTTTCTTCCAGTTCGCTCTTTTGAGAGAGGAGCTGCTCGTTAAGTATCGAGAGCTTGTTCGTTTGACTCAGCACCTCGCCTTCCAGGTCGGTATAGAGTTGTTGGAGCTGGCGCGCCATTATGTCAAAGTCTTCTGCAAACTCTGTGAGCTCGTCGGGCCCGCCCAAACCCTTAATGTCCAGCGAATAGTCAAAGCGACCCTCGCCGCCTCTTCCCATGCGCTTGGCAACCTGCCTGATTTTGTCAAGTGGCTGCAAGACGACCCTGCTTACAGCAAAATAGTTGGTGATGGAGGCTACCGCCAGTATGAGGAGAACCATAAAGAGCTGTTGCAAGACACTGGCTCGGATTCCCTCGGCATAGATATCCATAGGCTCAATAATAGAAAGAGCACCTCTTACGTCTCCCACATTCATCTCGTTGGCTACAAAACCTTGTCGAAGGACATTTTGAGGAGTGTTGCTGTGGCACTTGAGGCATGACTCGGTAACAAAAAGTGGCTCGACGTATCGAAAGACGCGATTGCCCTCATCAGTGGTATCCACGCCATAAAAAGCGTTGTAATCAGCTGCGCTGCTATACATAAAAGATTTAAATGCATCAGCTTCAAAGCTGTCTGGTGCTCGGGTCTGCTGATGCGAGACTTGATCGACATAGCGAATGATATAGTCAGACTCAGGAGAAGACAGGGTGCTGGAGCTCGTTGAGGCAACGACGCAAACAAGCGCTCTTTGACCAGAGCCTTCTGCTTCTACAGCATTGTTGTCCTTGTTGGTTTCCATGAAGAACCATACCGCCTGCAAGCCGCCCAGTAAGAGCTCGGCCTTATCGCGCGCCCTATGGTGCGACTGTTGCTCTTGAATGTCTATGTTCCAAAGCACATTAATTGCCATGAGCGCCACAACCAAGACTCCTACAAAAACAGCAAGCTTGAGGCGGATGCCGCGCCTGGGTGTTGTTTTTTGCTGGATAGTCATATGCTCTTGCCACGCCCTTTTAAGTGTACCCACAACAACTTGCGCACCGATACAATCAGCAAGCATTCTCGAATAGAAACTGAATGTTCATCCACTGTTAAAACTTTTTTAATAATTATAAAGCATTTTTTGAAAAAACAAAACCTTTTTAGGTTAGCGGTATGCCGCCTGGAATAACCGCCCGAGCCTGCATCAAATCGGTAGCGCCAACCCTCTCATATAGCGCCAGTAGTTTGTTTTGATGTGTGAGCAAAGCCAGCCCCCCTGTTTCACCTGCTGTTGCACTAACACTGACTGTTCTTCCGTTTTGAATGTTACTTGCTTCTTTAGTGTTTACTTCATATGCAACCAGCCCCAAGGCGGCTACAGGGTCAATGAAGGGTAGCGCCAAAACTGCAGAAGGGGCAACAGGCGCTGAGGCGGCGGCTGTAGCGGTTGTAGCTGGCGCAGAAGGGGCGGCAGCTACAGCAGATGCAGCAGGCGCAGCGGCAGCGGCGGGTGCATTGGCGGCAACAGAGGCAGCGGCCTCAAAATGCTCTGCGAGCGCAGGAAGTGGTACGGCTTGTTCTATGCTTATATTGCCCGATGCAGTGCGCCTGAGAGCTCCCAAGTGGGCAGCGCTCTGGAGGCTCCGCCCCAGGTCTCGGGCAAATGAGCGCACGTAGAAGCCTTTTGACACTACCAGTCTGAGCTCCCAATAGTCTTTTTCCACTGCTAATACAGTGGCTTCAAAGAGCTCAACGGTTCGTGGTTCTAATATAAGCTCCTTACCAGCGCGAGCGGCCTTGTAGGCAGTAACCCCCTCCTTCTTGATGGCCGAATAAGCCGGTGGTATTTGCTCAAGTTTGCCTACCAAAGATGCAAGCGTACGCTTTGCAAAGAGCTCGTTTTTGAGCTCTGTAGGCAACTCAGCCTCGTAGAGAGTGGTGCCTTCTTTGTCATCAGTGGTGGTCTCTTTTCCAAAACTGATGCGTGCTTCATAGGCCTTAACGCCTGCCATGAGATAATCAGAAAGCCGCGTTGCCGGACCAACGCACACGATAAGAAGTCCCGAAGCCAAAGGGTCAAGCGTGCCTGCGTGACCCACGCGCCGCTCGTTGGTAATGCGCCTCACGGTATTGACCACATCATGCGAGGTGATGCCAAGTGGCTTATCAAGGGCAAGAATGCCCGCCAGGCCCGTGGGAGTGCCCTTACGTGCCATCAGAGGCGCTGTGCTCTTCTATCAGGTAATCGATGACATGCGAGATTGCTTCTTCCAAAGGAAGTTCGAGCGTAAAGCCAGCAGCTCCAGCATGACCCCCACCACCAAATTTTCTGGCGAGTAGACCTACATTGTAGGAGCTGCGCGAGCGCAAATTAACGCGCACTCCCTCGTCTATTTCGTCGCGAAACAGTACTGCAACCTCCACTCCCTTGATTGAACGAAGAATGGTGGGCAGCTGCTCAGTGGCATCGCGCTCCAGACCAAGCGAACTTAAGTCGTTGGAAAGAATATAGGAATAGGCAACTCTGCCCTCGCAGGAAAAACTCACCCTGTCGATAATCAAAGCCTCCAGGCGCAGGGCAGCAAGAGACTTGTTTTCATACACCAGCTGGCTCATCTCCGACGGGTTTACGCCAATGTCGACCATCTCGGTAGCGTCGACAAAAGTTGAGCGGTCGGTGTTCCTAAAGGCAAAGCGTCCGGTATCAGTCATGATGGCAACGTAGCAATAGCTCGCCATATTGAGAGAAGGCTCTACCGTACTCGCTTGGATAATCTCCCAAATCAGACTTGCCGTAGCAGGTGCTGCTGTGTCGCCATAGTAGTATTGGGTAAAGCCCTCAAAGCATGCATGATGGTCAATGGCCAGCGTCCTCTCTGCTTTGTCGAGTAGACTTTGAACCTTACCCAAACGCTTGATGGTCGAGACATCAACAGCTACGAACAAGTCGGGAGTCTCATGATACGAGCTAGAATCAACAAAGGTATAGTCTGGTAAAAAGTCGTAGAGCTCGGGTGCAAGACAGCCTTCACTGAGTACTACATCGGCCTTCTTGCCCATCGCCCTCAGTAAATCCCTTAAAGCCAGAGCCGAGCCTAAGGCGTCGCCATCTGGGTTAACATGACCAGAAATGGCAACTGTTTGAGCTTCGTGCAGTATTGCCAATACTTCCTGTGCCCCCACAGGCTGATATTGATTGTTGGCCAAATAGTCTACCTCTGGTTCGGCAGGCTCGCTTTGGGCAGTATCGCTGGGTTGATCATTCATGAATCCTCACCCCTCAAATAGGCATCAATCTCTTGCGCATGGTCTACACCTATGTCTATGACAAAACGTAAGTCGGGCGTAACTCGCCATCCAAGCTCCTTACCCAGAAGGCTTCTCAAGCGTCCTTTGGCACTTTCGAGGCCGGCTAAAGTATCGTCATACTGCTCTGGCGAGCTGCTTACCAATACAGTGGCCACACTTCTGTCTTTGGATACCCTCACATCGGTAACCGTAATGAGCTCTAGGCGCGGATCAGAAAACTCCTGCAATAACAGGTCGGCAAGAACAGCCCTTGCCGTTTCATTCACCTTCCTTGACGAAGCGGTATTTCGATCCCCCATGGTATCAGGCCTCTCTCACTATCTCTGTCTTCTTAAAGGTTTCCAGCACATCGCCAACCTTGACATCTTGATAGCCATCAATGCCAATACCGCATTCATAGCCAGCCTTGACACTCTTTGCGTCTTCCTTAAAGCGCTTGAGAGAGGCAATTACACCTTCGTGAATGACCATGCCGTTGCGAATTACGCGAATTTCGTCATCGCGGCCTATCTCGCCCTCTTCAACCAGACAGCCGGCAATCGTGCCCATCTTGGGCACCTTGAAGGTCTCGCGCACCTCGGCCATACCTGTGTCTTTTTCGACAATATCGGGAGAAAGCAAACCAACGCGCGCTGCATCAATGTCTTCGATGGCCTGGTAAATAATCTTGTACGTCTTGATTTCTACTTCTTCGCGGTCTGCCATTTGCTTGGCCTTGACCGTGGGACGCACGTTAAAGCCAATGATGATGGCATTAGAGGCGGTAGCCAAAGTAACGTCCGTCTCGGTTACACCACCAACGGCCGAATGGATAATATTGATGCGCACTTCGGTTTGATCCATCTTGTCAAGAGCATCGCTCAAGGCCTCAATAGAGCCCTGAACGTCAGCTTTTACAATGAGATTGAGATCTGATATTTCGTTTTGCTCAATGCGGCTAAAGAAGTTCTCCAGGGTGACCCTGGATTTATTTTGATGCTCGGCTACACGCTGTCTCAGCGAGCGATCCTTAACCAGGTTGCGCGCTTCGCGCTCTTCTGCAAAGACTCTAAAGTCATCTCCCGCAGCTGGGATGGAGTTGAGTCCGATGATCTCAACCGGATCAGAAGGCTTGGCTTCGGAGCCTGTTTCGCCCAAGGGATTAATAAGTGCGCGCACACGACCATAGCTGGTGCCCATGACAATGGTGTCTCCCACGTTAAGGGTGCCGCGTTGCACCAAAACCGTTGCAACCGGCCCGCGCCCTTTGTCGAGCTTTGCCTCAATGACAAAACCTGTGGCCAAGGCATTGGGGTTTGCCTTGAGTTCGAGGACGTCCGCCTGCAAAATGATAGCTTCGAGCAGCTCTTCTATATTCGTTCGCTTTTTAGCGCTCACCTCAACAAACATGTTACGGCCGCCCCACTCCTCAGGCACGATGCCATGCTCAGAAAGCTCCTGGCGGGCTCTGTCGGGGTTGGCGCCTGGCTTGTCAATCTTGTTAACTGCTACAACTATTGGCACACCTGCTGCATCGGCATGGTTGATTGCCTCAACGGTCTGAGGCATAACCCCGTCATCTGCAGCCACTACCAAAACTACCACGTCGGTTACCTTGGCGCCTCGAGCACGCATGGCGGTAAAGGCCTCATGGCCTGGCGTGTCGATAAAGGTTATTTGTTGACCATTAATATGAGCCACAGAAGCACCGATATGCTGGGTGATACCACCGGCTTCGGTCGTTATGACCTTGGTTTCTCTGATGGCATCCAAGAGCGAGGTCTTGCCGTGATCAACATGACCCATGACCGTAACAACCGGAGGTCTCGGCTCAAGGCTCTCAGGCGTGTCAACAATATTAATGGCGTATTCCTCCTCTGGAGAAACTATGCGAATTTTACGCTCCAGGTCGTCAGCTATCAGTTCAATAAGATCGTTACTCATAGTTTGGGTGACGGTGAGCGGGCTGCCAAGCAAAAAGAGTCGCTTAACCACGTCGCCAGAAGTTGCGCCTACAATATCGGAGAACTCCTGAACGGTAGCACCCGTAGGAATCTCTGCTACCGATGAATCGAGCACCAGCTCAGGATCCAACCCCCGCTCAATAGCCACAAGCTCTGCGCGTTCCTTTGCTTCGGCCTCACGTTTTTCTTTGCGCCTCTTTCTGCGGCCACCGCCTTCGTCATCGGCAGCCTTGACGGCTGCACGCGCATCTGCCAAGACCTTTTCGCGCTGAAGCATCTCTGCGGCTACTGCCATCTGCTTATAGCGGTCTCCCTCGGCAGTATCATCGCTGTCATAGCTGTCTGCAATCTGTCTGTCGTGCTGTTTGCGGCTGTCCTTGCCTTTGCGACCACGTCCGGTGCCCTCAGCGTGTTGACCAGCGCCGTGATCTCTGCGACCTTTGCCTTTACGACCGGCGCGACCTTCGGATTCGGTTTCCGCCTCTATAGTGCTAGTTTCTTTAGCAATTTTTTGTCTGCCGACTGGCTTTTCGCTCTTTTCCTGCTCTACCTCTCCTGCGGGAGCCAGATCGTCTTTTATGGCGCTGGCTACCTTGCCTGGTTTGGACTCCTTCTTTTGAGCCCGCTCGGCTGCCTTGCGGCTTTTTTCTTCCTTTAAGCGCGCCAGCTCAGCCTGTATGCGGCTTTGCTCTGCTTCAATCTGCGAGAGCAGCCCACTAAAGGTTGGCTCCTTTTTCTTGCTCGGATCAGTTTTGCTCGGAGCTTCTTTTGTAACAGCATCGGCCGCATCGGCAACATCGGCCGCATGGGCAGCATCGTCTGTGCCAGGCTCCTGCTTTATCGGCTCATCAATGGCAGTATCATCTTGGGTCTTGTCGGCTGCGCTACTCGATACGCCAGGCTTGCCACTTGGAGGTGCGGCGGCCTTGCCCGCTACACCAGGGCTCTTGGTTGCAGGCTCGTCCAGTGATTCAGTGCTCTCTGTCTTATGCTCCTGCTTGGCTCTTTCTGCCTCGCGCAATGCGCGCTCTTTTTCTGCCGCAGCCGCACGGGCAGCAGCCTCTTCTTCGCGACGCTTGCGCTCAGCCGCTGCCTTTGCAGCAGCCTCGGCCTTCTTTTCTTCCTCGGCCTTTATCTGCATCTCAGCAATCTCTGGACCAAGCTGCTTGCGTATTTTGTCTACGTAAGCATCAACCAGAGTAGAGGAATGCCCCTTGGCGGGAATCTTTAATTCCGCTAGTCGTACGAGCAACTCCTTGCTCGTCATGCCAAATTCCTTGGCTAACTCATGTACTCTGATCCCTGCCATATTGCTCCGTTCACTCCTCGTGAGTTTTGTTTTCTAAATCTTGGCGCACACTTCTAAATACGCTTTCGAGTTCATGTTGATCCTCGACACTGATCTGTCCTCTGAGCGCTTTGCTTAAACGTCCTTGCTTGGCAGCCTTGGCAAAACAGGACTCATTGGCGCACAGGTAGGCACCACGTCCTGCCAAACGCCCGCTTGCATCACAAGATACTTTACCGTCCTTGCTTCGCACAAAACGTACAAGTCCCTGCTTGGCATCACTGCTGCCGCAAGCCACGCACGTGCGTACCGATGTTTTGCTACTCGCTGTCTTCACCAGAGGCATCCTCAATGAGCCCTTCGCCCATATTCTCGTGTACGCCACAGAACTTCGAACCTGGGCGCGCGTGGTTGCGACAACGCACGTCATCTTCGTTAATATACTCACAACGACCATCCTCACGGTCATTGGTCTTTTCATCCTCTTCAAAAAGCGTGGTAACAAAGTCGGGCAAGTCGCTTTTTAGGCTGGCGCTCTTTATGTCAATATGCCAGCCAGTAAGACGAGCTGCCAAGCGCGCGTTTTGCCCTTCTTTTCCTATGGCAAGCGAGAGCTGGTCGTCCGGCACGATAACCGTTGCGTAGTGAGTATCCTCATCTATCAAGACTCGGGTGACCTTGGCAGGAGAAAGAGCCTTGGCTACAAAGACCTCCGGGTCGCTATCCCACTGGATAACATCGACACGCTCATTTCGGAGCTCTTCTACGACCATGCGTACGCGGCTGCCCTTGGGGCCTACACAGGCACCAACAGGGTCCAGATTGGGTTCGCGGCTCGAAACTGCAATCTTAGAGCGAGCACCTGCCTCGCGCGCAACGTTTTTAATCTCTACAACACCGTCATAAATCTCGGGTACCTCTATCTCAAAGAGGCGGCGGATAAGATCAGGATGAGTACGCGACACCACTATGGCAGGACGCGTAGTTTCACCTCGGCTTCCTTCTTCTCTCTTAGAAGGATCACGCACATCGATGATGAGCGACTTGAGTCGTTGATTATGGCGATAGTGCTCATTGTCTGGTTTTTCGTTGAGCTCATACGAGCTTCGTCTACGATCAAAGTGAGGCAGCTCCGCTTCAACGCCGTCGCGAATCTTGATTATGGTAAAGTCAGGAGTAGCTTGCAGCACCGTGCCGGTTACCAGCTCGCCTTTGCGCTCGGCAAACTCCTCATAAATGGCCTGGCGATCGGCATCGCGCACGATAGACTGAATGACGCTTTTTGCGTTTTGTGCAGCAATGCGACTTACATCATCGGGAGTAACCACGCGGGGAATATACTCATCATACTCACCGGTTTCATCGTCGGGCTCGCCTTGACCCACCAGCTCCTCAACTATGATATCGCCGCTCTCGCGGTCGATAGTCACCCTGGCATCCCATTTGAGCCTCAGCACCTTTTGGTAGCTTTCTGCCAATGACTGCTCCAATTGATCGAGCAAATACATCTCATTTATGTTTTTTTCCTTAGCCAACGCCTCAAGCGCGGCTACCAAATCTGCAGACATTAACTATCCTTTCTACCTTCAAAATCGAGACGGCCTTTGACCCTAGCTTTTTTGATATGTTTAAACTCAAGGACGTGAGAAACTCCCTCAGCCTCAATAGTGATTCGTTGTTGCTTGCTGTTTACTCCAGAAATAATACCCGTAAACTTAAGGCGTGGCTTGCTGATGACTTCATTGTCTACCGGCTCTACCAAGTTACCATCCAAGGCTATGACCGCTTCTTCACCCACGGCGCGCTCAAAGTGCCTCCAGGTGCGCAGCGATCTATCGATTCCTGGAGAAGAAATCTCCAGGGTATAGCTCCCTTTGCAGGGATCCAGTGCCTCGACTACCTCCGATATCCAGGCGTTGGCAGCTGCCACATCATCGAGGTTCAAGCCTTCTTCTCTGTCGATATAAATGCGCAGCAAAGCATTGCGCCCCGAGCCAGTAAACTCCAGGTCGACCAAGTCAAAGCCCTGAGCAGCAGCTGCAGTCTCAAGTGCTTGTAAGAGCTCATGTTCTTTCTTGCTTCGCATTACGCCATACCTTGCTGTTAATACAAAGAAAGCGGGTCAAAACAGCCCACTTTCCTTCAATCTGACTGGTTTGTCCGTCTGAGCAAGCCAAACGGGCGCCTTCATACAAAAACGCAGGAATATTTATAACATATTACGCTCCAACTTGCCAGTGCTCTATTGCCGCAAGTTAGGCAAGTTAGGCAAGTTAGGCAAGAATCAACGCAAGTTAGGCGAGAATCCGAAGATCGTTTCAGCTCAGTCTATACATCGTCATTCCGGGCTTGACCCGGAATCAATAATTCATGTTGGTAAGATTGAGGCTCGGAGGCCGCAATGACGGACAAAGTGTGAGCAGTGAACCGAAGATCCATACAGCAATAGTCAAAAAGAGCTACCTTTTAACTATGCTGGCAAAACCGCATTGAGGGCAGAAAGGGCAAGTAGGTGCGAATAGCCATATTCATTATCATAGCCTGCCACGACATGCACATTCTTACCAAGAACCTCAACTTGCCCAGGGGCAACAATGGAGCCGATGCCTCTGCCTATAACATAGGTGGATACCATCGTCTTTCTGTGCGACACGCGTAGATTGAGGGGACGGTCTTTTTCAAAATCTCGCAGGGCAGCCAAGACGTTATCTTTGTTAAGCTCTTTTGTTTGCTTTTCCTCATCAAACTCCATGACCAACGAAAGAATGGATCCGTTGGTCACTGGTACACGGCAAGAAATACCAAAGGTGTTTTCTATCTCTGGAAACATACTCTGGAGGCTTCTGGTAGCTCCGGTATCAGTAACAACGATGTTGTCCATACAGCCAAAACCATTGGCAAACTTGTGAGCATTACCGTCCAAAGAGAGCTGTGAGTTGGTTACCGCGTGGGTCGTATTAAGGAAGATATTCCTTGGCATACCAAAATCTCTGGAGAGCGCCTTGACAATAGGGGCAGCGCAGGTGGTGGTACAGCTTGCACGAGAGACTATGCTGAGCCCCGTATCGGCCTCGTCGTTGATTCCATAGACAACCAGCGGGGTGTCATCATTTGCCGGCGCACTCATAATGACCTTTTTGGCTCCTGCACTCAGAAAGCCTTGAGCCTTTTCCTTGGTGAGAAACTTGCCCGTGGCATCAATGGCCACATCAATGCCTAACTTGGCAAGGGGCAAGCTGCCCGGAACCGCTGCACCAAACACAGGGATCTCATACTTGAAATCTGGCACACTGTTGTCGAGCACCGAGCCTCTGTCTTGAAAGACAAGGTAGCCAAAGTGCCCATCGCTGATCTTTTCGCTCTCGTTTACATCTCGAGAATACACATCAAGAGGAAAGAATCGGTGCGTTGAGTCGTGTTCGATTTTCTCTGAAATCTCAATCAAGTTCTTGACGCCAGAGGCACTGACGCCTTTGAGTTGGGTCAGCTTACCCTGGCTTGCTAAAGCCCGCAGTATACTGTTAAAAATTCTGCCGCCCAAACCTGCAATAAAGAGTGTGTTAGACATAGCTACTCCCATTCAAATCGTTGACGCTTTTCGTGATGTCTTAATAATAACGCATATTGAACCTGCATCGTTTATAATGTAGGTAACGATGTTTTAGTTGGATACGGCAAGGAACAATCATGGCAAAGAAAAAAAGACCGCCGGCGGAACAAAAACTGACCGACTTAAGTCTTACTGGCATCCTCAAAGCCTTGGACGCTAATGATTTTGGCGAGGGTGCGCAGGAAGCTGAGTCAAATGCTGAGCTGGAAGTCAAGCCAGGTGCCAAGCCGAGAACTCAACCAAGTCAAGGCCGAGAAACCAGATCTGACGGCAGATCCAGCGGCAGACTTGACAGCAGGTCTGAATCCAACTCTGGGGCAAGGCCAGAAGGCAGGTCGGGCTCCAGATCGGGAACAAGGCAAGAGGCAAAGCCTCAGGGCAGGTCGAGCTCAAAGCCCGATGACGAGTCCGGAAATCAGGCAGGAACAAGATCTGGTTCCAGATCCCAAGGCAGGCCAGAGAATAAACCTCAGCCAAGGTCGGGAGCCAGGCCAGAGAGCAAACCGCAGTCCAGGTCGGTGGCAAGACCAGAATCTAGATCCGAAGGGCGACCCGATAATAAACCTGACTCCAGGCTGGACGGTAGATTTGATGCCAGAGCTGAGGATAGACCAGAAGGTCAATCTGAATCTCGGACGAGGACGAGGTCAAGATCCGAATCCATATCCGAATCCAAACCCGAAGGCAGGTCAGAAGACAGGTCAGGGGACAGGCGCAGAGGTAAACCAGAAAAGAATTCTTCATCTGCTTTTGACCCCAACGCAACCGTGGACTACAAGCAAGCTGGTTTGCCGTTTCCCGAATTGCCCTTTGCCGAAAGCGACTCGATCTTGCGCAGCAGTCAAGACTCGCGAGAAAAAGACACGAGCAACGCACGTCAGTCTGAGCCAGAAGACCGAGTCACTGGCTCGTCAAGCAATCAGGGCTCAAGGAAATCGCAGTCTGCTTCATCATCTGACGCTTCATCACGCTCAAGCGCTATCCGAGTTCCCAAAGCAGAAAAAAAGCCTCAGGCAGGTATCAAGCCACCTGCCGACAGCAAGCCGCAAGGCGAGGACAATCTTCGAGGACAAGTGCAGGCTGTATCTGGCTACCGCCCTGTAAATGTAGTACAGTCTGGTTACAGGATCAGAGGCGGCGGTAGACAACAGGGCTTTATGTCGCATTTCTATCTGGTAATTGCAGCAGGTGTGCTCCTCTTGGCGGTAGGTGCTGGGGTTGTGTATTCTGTAACCAACAATCTCGTAGATGTGCTTGCTGTTAATAGAAGTGGTGTGGAGTTTAGTTTGACTCAATCACAAACGCGTGAGGCTATCGACGGCCGTATTCCTGTGTTAGTTAACTACGTTGACTATACAATCGAAGAAACGGTTCACTCACTGTCTGAGGCTGGTCATCACGTTCTTACCAACGATCGCTATATGCCAGACTCGCTCGACACTGGTGCAGTAACCAGCGAGCTCGTGAGCATGCCGCAAGAAATGTCCGATAATCAGATGCTGGGCTACTACGAGGGTGGTTTTAACGCCTATTCACCCGAACAGCTCACTCAGTACTTCAATGGTGCTTTTATGCTGGATCTGGCACGAGGAGAGCTGGGCAGCTGGAACAAGCTCAGGTATGTCAATCTCAACGCCATCAGCATCGATGACGAAATGGCTCATCTCGCAACATTCCAGCAGCTTTCTGGAGATACCGTGACCATATCTGCGCAAGGAATTGACTCGCGTGGTAATATGGTTGTCCAAGGTCAAAAGGTCATAGAGGGCGATCGGGTGCTCTTCTTCAAGATTGCCGCCTGTCACTTTAAAGATGTTTACAACCCCAAGAGCCTCACTGAAGCGAGCATCTACATTACCTGCACAGTGGCAACCTACGACTTCTTTTCGGGAGTAGATGTAATTACCCCGGCATAGAGCCTCAGTACTCGTGCTCTTGGTCAGACTGCTCTTGGTCAGGCTTCTTCTTTGCTGCGCTGTTTTGACGTCTCTCGTAGTGGTGGGTGAGCACCGAGCTAAACAAACCAAGGCGCCATATAAACAAGGCCACCAGGATTATCAAGACCGCTACGTACACAATGCGCATGAAACTTTGGTCTTGAGCAATCAATATAGCAAGCGCTGCCAGCACGATGCTGATGCCATAGATAATCACTACGGTTCTTCGTTGAGAAAAGCCAAAGCTTATCAGACGGTGATGCACGTGCGCCTTGTCCGCCTTAAATACTGGCCTTCCCATGCGCAGGCGTCGAATGATGGCAGTAAAGGTGTCTATGACCGGAATGCCGGCGATTACCACGGGGATCAAAAGTGAGATGAGAGCAGTGGCTCTCACTACTCCAAAAAGCGAGACCAGACCCAGGCCAAACCCAAGAACCAGCGAACCGCTATCTCCCAAAAACACCTTGGCTGGATGAAAGTTGAAATACAAAAAGCCAACGCAGGCTCCCGCCAGAGCGACAGCCATCAAAGCAGCGTCCATGCTGCCTCGACTAAATGAGAGAATGCAAAGTGCCACAGCACAGATGGCCACAACGCCTGAGGCCAAGCCGTCCAAGCCATCAATAAGATTAATAATGTTGGCAAAGGCCACCAGGTAAAACACCGTGACAGGATAGGCCCAAATACCAATATTGATAACTCCAGCCTCAAAAGGATTGAGGAAGTGCGAGAAGAGGACTCCCGAGGTGCAGGCAATGATTGCTGCGGTAACTTGCCCCAACAGCTTGATAACGGGCTTAATCTGGAACATATCATCGATGAGGCCAACAGCAAACATAACGGCCAATGCCGCTCCTACGCCAAAATAATTGATGCTCTGGTTAAAGCCCCGTATGTGCAGCACATCTGGATACATCACATTAAGCACAACAATAAATCCAAGACTGAGCATCAAGCCAAAGAATAGTGCAACGCCCCCCAGGCGAGGTGTAGGCTGCGTATTGACTCGTCTGCCATCAGGGTAATCAATGGCATCAACGCGCTTTGCTATTTTCATGCTTAAGGGAGTAGCAACTACCGTGCCCACCAGGGCAATAAAGACTACTATTACAAACCAATACCAATCCAAATATGGACCTCCAGCGGGAGTGGGACAGTTATTACTTGAACTCTAATTATACGCCAGTTCCCCCCAAAAGATGCACACATAGGCAAGTGTGGTAATTGATGATGCTTTGTTGGGTTACTATTCGGGCAACTATTTACCATAAAGTGGCTGCATAGGCTGCCACTCGGGGTCTTTGATGATGGAGCGAGCCTCTTTCATGCCTTTTCTGAGCGCGGGTAAGCCTTCTTTGAAGTCTTTGGTAATAAAGAGGCGTATGAACTCCTTTGCGTAGGTGGCTGCGGTTCCCATGCCCCACAAGAATGGATAGTAGTCTCCGTAAAGCTGCATATAACGCGCCATGTGACCGCGGTTTCGCATGATGTAATACCGAATCATGTTTGAGGTCGAATTAAGCTTTCTTACGCTGCCGAGTTTGATGCTATCTATATGTCGCGTGCGCTGCATGAGGACATCATTAATGAGGATAGGTTTGGTGACCTGAGAGGCTAAATAGCCGTAGATAGTATCATCCCAGTAGATAAAAAAACGATAGTCGGGAATCCCAATACGCTCTATGACTGATCGATGAAAAAGTCCACCTTCAAAACAGGCAGTGTTCATAGGCCTGAAGTTCTCATCTTTTTTAAACTGAGAGGGAGCAACAGGATTAGGTATGCCAAGTTTTTCAATGAAGTGATACTGCCAGTAAAAATTGCTGCCATCATAGTTGTAACGTCGCCCTTGTATGGACAAGTGGTCATTTTCTAGAGCCCATGGCATCCAGGACACAAGCTTTTCCAGAGCATCGGGCAGGAGCTTTACATCATCATCCATAAGCCATACCCACTCTGCACCGGCTTGGTAGGCCAGATCCATTCCTTTACTAAAGCCACCGGAGCCTCCAGTGTTGGTAGGCATTGGTATCCAGATAACGCTGCAGCCAGGCATCTGCTTTCCCAGGCTTTTAATGAGTGCGCCCACTTCCTCATCGGCGTCATTGTCTATCACATAGACTTCTTTGGGCCAAAGAGTGTTTGCCCGTATGCTCTCAAGAAGAACCTGTAGTAATTCGAGTCGCTTATAGGTTACGACGACGATAGAGGTGTTGTCTTTGATTGATGTCATCGTGCCTCTGATTCTATGCTGCCTGTCACACACAGCTTATCCAGGTAGTCTATTTGAGCCAGAACGCTATCCGGCAAAGTCTGCGCCTACTACAACCAAAATATTACCTTCAAAAGAGTATCGTCCAAGCGAAGGTATTACTCTTCCGTAACCGAGGCGATTGCGAATGTCTATGGCAGCCTCTTGATCGGCGTCATCACGATATATGATAAGCGTTTCTGTGTACACATAGGCGTTGGCATTGCCGATTTCCAGCTGCTCGTAACCAGCCAGGGTCAGCATGCTGGAAACCGCATTGGCAGATCCTGCATAGCCGTATCCGTTACGCACAGAAACTGAGTAGAGACTGGTGTCAACGGTTGAATGTGCATTTGCGAGAAGATCTTTTGCGCGACCAGCAGCGAGATAACGATCGGCTACCTCTCCTTGGTAGGTTTGCGTTGAATAGTCAGGAAAGATGCCCGCATTGATGGAAGATATCAAGTCTCTGGTGGCGTATTCGTCTATGACAACAAAGGAAATGCCGTCGCGTGTAGCAAGCTCACTGGGGAGAGAGTACGTATAGATATCACCCTCTTGCATGCCGCGCAGTGAAGAGGCAATGGAGCCAATTTCATCCACTTTCATACTGGAGGTGGTCATCTCGGCTATCTTGGTAACCGTATTGATTATGGTAAGGGGATCCTCGCAAAGAACCTCCTTGGCAATTGCTTGAAGCATGGCACGCTGGTTGGCCTGTCTTTGAAAGTCGCCAATTTCATATTGGCGAGAACGAACAAACACCAAGGCGGACTGGCCATCAAGCACTTGCTCACCTGCATAAACGTCTACAGGACCAGCTTCTCTATCGCCGATGATATCGAGCTTGACATCAACGGTAACGCCACCTAAAGCGTCAACCACGCCAACAAAGCCCGCAAAATCAACTTGCGCGTAGGCAGATATGTCTACCCCCACAAGATCAGATACGGTTTTTATTAAGAGGGCAGGGCCAGAATTGGGTAAACCTTCTCTGCCTTCAAGCTCACCATAGGTATAGGCGGCATTAATCTTTTGTATGCCGTATCCCTCAAGCAAAACCATGGTATCGCGTGGGATGGAGATGAGCGCTGCGACTTTATTACCTGGGTGTACATAGGTCAAGATGATGACATCCGTACGAAAATTGCCGTTATCGTCTTCGTCCCAGTCGGTGCCAGCTAAAATCATCCAGAAAGGATCCTCTGGCGCTTGGCGATCAATGGTTACAGCACGAATTGACTGAATGTTAAGCCCGGCACCCGATGCAGTTCTGCTCAGCATGTCATTGAGGTAGGCAGCAAAGCCAAAGGCGGCAGTCGTTCCTGCAATGAGCGTAGCAATCAAGGTTACTGATATACCAATTAATATACGGCGTCTAAATGCGCGTTTAGAGCGCTGCTTGGCATACCCGTTTCCACGGGCACTACGCGAATACGACCCGGCATCATCGCTTAAAGCCGACCGTGCAGTCACCAGATTTATTTCATTACGATGGAGACTCCGTGACGTACGGTTGCTCCAGTTTTGTCCTGCCATACAAAAAAACCTATGTTTCTATATATACATACAAACGTGCTGAATGCTGATTATAGCTCAAAATGCCAGGGGTTTTCCTAATTGTAACCCTTCTCTAGAGCTACTTAAGCCTCTCTCCTTGCTCAATCGCTGCTTCGGCTGTGTCAGGGGGATGAGAAATTCGACAGTTTGCTACTCAATCGTTGCACCAAGGCTCCTCAGTTTTCCTACAAAATCCTCGTATCCGCGGTATATATGCCTCACTTCGGAGATGATGGAGCTTCCCTCAGCATTGATTCCCGCTAACACCAATGCTGCGCCTGCACGAAGATCCGATGCCTGCACTGGCGCTCCAGAGAGTCGCTTGACTCCTTCGACTATCGCATGGTGTCCTTCTATCCGGATATTGGCTCCCATACGATAGAGCTCGTCAGCAAACATAAAACGATTTTCAAAAATATTCTCCGTTATGACACTCACTCCCTCAGATAAAGCAGCAAGAACCATAAACTGCGTTTGCAAGTCCGTAGGAAACCCAGGATAAGGAAGTGTCTGCAAATCAACAGGTTGTAAGTTGCCTTGACGCGAGATGGTAACGCTTTGTTCTGCAATCTCAAGTGAGCAGCCCATGGCCTCAAGCTTTTTGAGAGGTAGGCGCAGGTGCTCAGGGTCAAAACCTTGCACCGTAACCGGTCCGCCTCCCACAGCTCCCGCTACCAAAAAGGTACCCGCCTCAATACGATCTCCTACAGTACGATAGCTGCTTACCGGGCGGTATCCATCCACGCCCTGTATGCATATTACCGGAGTGCCCTGCCCTTCTATCTGAGCGCCCATGGCTATCAAAAACTGGGCTAGATCACTGATCTCTGGTTCGGCAGCCGCGTTTTCGATAATCGTGGCACCCGGCACAGATGAGGCTACGATCATAAGGTTCTCTGTGGCTCCCACAGAGGGAAACCTCAGGGTAACCTTTCCAGCTTTGAGGCCAGAAGGCAAAACACTTGCATTGATATAGCCATGCTTATTCTCAAAGACAACACCCAAGGCTTCAAGAGCAGCAAAATGTAGATCCATTTGCCTCGAACCTATCTGACAGCCGCCAGGCATTGATACGCGAGCCTGTCCAAAACGCACAATGAGCGGGCCAAGCACGGCTGTTGAGGCGCGCATCTTATTAACCAGCTCGTAGGGAGCTTCAAAGCTATGCAAATTGCTGCAATCTATTGTGAGGGTGTCAGCATTAAAGCTTACCTCTGCTCCGAGATGCCTCAGCACATCAGCCATGATTTCTACATCACTGATTTGAGGGGTGTTGGTAATAGTAGTAGTGCCGGCGGCGAGGATTGACGCAGCCATGAGCTTGAGAACCGAGTTCTTTGCTCCCGAAACCTGTACCGTTCCTGTGAGAGGAGTGCCACCTTCTACTATGATGCGTTCTTCTGCCATGTGTATATTGTAGCAATAACCCGCCCGAGCCGTATCTCTGAGCTCATTAAAGTTGACAAGGGGGACGAGGCAGGACAGAGGGACGGGGCTAGTGTCCCAAACGCCCCTGTGGCTTCTGGGACACTAGCCCCGTCCCTCTGTCCCAAAAGCGGCTTATGTTACAGCCCCTAGATTAAAGTGAGGAGGTAGTTCTCCCATGAAATCTCGCTTTGGGCATAGGCTTTTGCGGGACTCCCCTCTTCGAGTTGGGCAAGATGGGCTTCGTTTGCAGCGATGCTCTGCATGCAGTCTTCTTTACTTATCTCTTCTAAGTTAATGGCTCGAGAAGCCAAGATGATGACCTTACGTCCGTCTACTTCGAGGTAGCCACCATCAGTTGCAAAGGAGGTAACTTCAGACTCATCCTCATTCTTGATGCGAATTACTCCACGTCGAAGCGTGCTCATTAAAGGCGAGCATTGATACATAAGCCCAATGTCGCCCTCGCCAGCTGGAGCGCTCACTAATCTCGCCTTTCCATTAAAGAGAAAGCTCTCGGGAGTTACTATGTCACACACTAAAGTATTAGTCATTCAAAATCCTCTTACGGCTTCCTGAAAGCGGCATCTTGCCATTCAAACAGCTGCTCAGCCTCAGTCATGTATCAGGTATACACTCCTATCGGCTTCGCCCCTGTTTTCAAGGCAATCTACTCGCTTGCA
>WQXH01000035.1 GCA_009784945.1 Coriobacteriia bacterium
ATAGGTCAAACGACTTATTGGCAATTGGTAAATGAAAACATAAAAAAGCTTTCTTCATGAACTATCCCTTGTGTTAATAAGACTTGTGTTCTTGCTATTATACAGAAGAGTGCGGAGGGAGGTAGGGATGCCGTGTATTCGGATGCTTCGCATGCGGGAGAGCTCCGCTTCGTGTCGCCTCCTTTCTTAAATAGAGTCGCACTAAAATGCAACGATACTACTGGTATTTCTCTATGCCAGACCTATTGCACAAAAACTTGTGATGGCTTTGGTATTGCACGAGAGAATTTAGCTAAAAGTTTTCTGAGAAATACTTGCGCAGGAGAACCTTTGAGGTGTAAGCTGCTACGGTACATGTAAAATACAGAAAGCACTTGATGCTTGACCAACTATTTCTTTGGAGGAAACATGGCAGATCAACAGGCAGGGTGGTACTCAGATCCGTCGGGAGACGTATCAAAGCTTCGCTACTGGGACGGCTCTCAATGGACGAATGACTTTACCGATGCACTGTCAGTGGCCCAACCAGAAGTACAGCCAGAAGTGCAGCCTGCAGCAATACCAGTTGCGTCCGTTGAACCTATGCAGCCAGCCTCAGAACCGATGCAGCCCACGCTGGAACCGATGCAACCAGGTTCGGAGCCAATGCAGCCGGTAATGCCTGTACAACCTGTGCAGCCGGCACAGCCTGTGCAACCGGTGCAGCCAACGCAAGCACAGCCCTATCAGGCGCCACAGCCACCGCAGGCACCGCAGTACCCGGGTCAGATACAGGGTGCGCCAGCAGGGTATGGGCAGCCACAACAAAAGAAGAGCAAGGCTCCGCTCATTATCGTTATTTCCATAGTGGGTCTTATCGTGATAGGGGTAGCCCTTCTGGCTGTTGCCATTATGGCTTTTGAAAATACATCAAACACCGACAGCAATCCCCCTATAACTATTGTTGAACCCATTGAAGATGATGGCGATAATAACGGCAATGACAGCGGCAGTAACGATAACGGCAATAACAACAACAGCAGTAACGGTGGTAGCAATAGCAATAACTCTACTACACCATCCACTCCCAGTGACATTATTTCTGGAGGCGATATTACTGGAGAGATAGGCCGTGAGTATTCAACCAAGTGGTTTGACTTTACGGTCAACTCCATGAGGGTAAGCTCTTCTATCCCCGAGCATACTGCGTCTGCTGGCAACGTGTTGGTCATTGCCAATATCACTATTACTAATACGTTTGGCTCTCTGCAGCCCTTTGGCACTTTTGACTGGCTGGTAGACAGCAGCTCTTTGTCAGATTACATCTGGCCAATGGATCCTCTTAACTCCTCCATGATGCCAGAGAGCTATAACATAGATGATGGAGAGACCGTTACCTACGATGTCGTTGTAGAGATTCCTGATGATCTTGATAACCCCTTCTTCATGTATATTGAGTTAGATGAAAAGGGACAACAGTTCACCACCTTTAAGATTCCTATTGAATACTAAGGGGAGCCCGCCTGATGCTCTTGCAGCCGTTCTAAGGCATCCAGGTATGACTTTGCATATCAACGCGGCCATCGCAAAGGAAGTTGATGCCCTCCTCAGTGAGCAATTTGCGCCGTAGCTGGGCATATGCTCCTCCAGCTACGGAGCCATCGGCTCTCACAACCCGCTGCCATGGCAGGTCATCAGGGCAACAACTCATAGCCCAGCCCACGCTACGGGCAGCGTGCGGCTGGCCAATAGCAGCTGCTATCTGACCGTAAGACATTACCTTTCCATAAGGTATGCTACGTACTATCTCATACACACGCTCAAAGAAATGTGCGTCTTTAGAACCATCCATGCTGCCAGCATAGCATAGTCACCATAAGCCGTGTGCGTATTCTACCTCTGCCTACCTGCCTCATTGCCCTTGCGTGCTCTCGGTAGTCAGGAAAAAGCGCAATCCTTCTTCTAAAAAGGTGCCTCTCTCCCCTCTATATATGACGCTCGCCTAATAGCTTACACTTCTAAAAGATGTTTACTAAAAACTGCTGCTCATTTTGACCTTACTCTGCTATTCTGGATAGGTAGATTCTCAGTGAATACTTTTAGTGGCTTACGATCGAGCAAAGGAGTAGAACCGTGACAGAGACAGCAAAAAGAGTGTATGCTTTTGGTGCAGATGCAACTGGCGCTAATGTAACCGAGGGCAACAGAGAAATGAAGACCGTTTTAGGCGGCAAGGGTGCCAACTTGGCAGAGATGGCCTCTATTGGACTACCGGTTCCTCCCGGCTTTACCATCACCTGTCAAACGTGCATGGAGTATTCTCATGGTGGCAACACCTTTGCTCCAGGTGCGCTTGAAGAGATTGAGAAGTATCGCCAGGATCTGGAGACGCGCATGGGAAAAAAGATTGGTGATGCCAATGACCCCCTGCTTGTGAGTGTGCGTTCGGGTGCAGCATTTTCTATGCCAGGCATGATGGACACCGTGCTTAACCTTGGTCTTAATGATGAGTCCATTCAAGGTCTCATTGCACAGACCAACAATTCCCGTTTTGCGTGGGATAGTTATCGGCGCTTTGTGCAGATGTTTAGCAAGGTGGTTATGGATGTAGAGGGTGATCTATTTGAAAACGCCCTTACTGCTGCCAAGATTGCTCGTGGAGTAACGGGCGACAATGACCTCACCGCACAAGACCTTGAGGAGCTTGTAGGCACCTTTAAGCAGATTTTTGCCAACCATGTTGATGTTAATGAGTATCCAGAGCTCGAAAAAGATGCTGAAGGCAAGGCGCTCTTTCCCCAGAGCCCTGACACGCAGCTCCTGCTTGCCATCAAGGCTGTCTTTGGCTCTTGGATGAACGACCGCGCCCAGCTGTATCGCAAGCAAAACAAGATTCCCGATGATTTGGGAACCGCCGTTAACGTACAGAGCATGGTCTTTGGCAACAAGGGCGATACCTCGGCCACCGGAGTGGCATTTACCCGTGACCCAGCCAGCGGCAAGAATGAGTTTTATGGCGACTATCTCGTCAATGCCCAGGGCGAGGACGTTGTAGCGGGCATCCGCAATACCAGCCCCATCTCTGAGCTTAAAGAAGTTGCCGGGCTCGAAGAGGCGGGTGTTGAGCTCGACCGGGTGTTTACCATCCTCGAAAACCACTACCGCGATATGTGCGATATTGAGTTTACCATTGAGCAAGGCAGGCTCTGGATGCTGCAAACCCGTGTAGGTAAGCGTACCGCCACTGCGGCTTTGCGTATTGCCATAGACATGGTTGAAGAAGGTCTCATAACTAAAGAAGAGGCCATCTTGCGTATTGACCCGGCTCAGCTAGACCAGCTCCTTCATCCGCAGTTTGATAAGAGTGCGAGCTATGAGGTTGTAGCCAAGGGTCTCAATGCCAGCCCTGGTGCAGCAGTGGGCAAGGCGGTCTTTACTGCTCAAACCGCGGTTGAGTATGCAGAAAAAGGCGAGAAGTGCGTACTCGTACGCTGGGAGACGAATCCCGATGACCTTGCCGGCATGGTAGTGGCCGAGGGTATTCTCACCAGTCACGGTGGCAAGACCTCTCACGCAGCAGTCATTGCGCGCGGCATGGGCACACCTTGCGTGTGCGGAGCCGAGGCGTTGAGGATTGAGGCCGAAGCTCGTCGCGCCACCATTGCTGGAACCGACATTGTCATTAACGAGGGCGACGTTATCTCCCTTGACGGCACAGAGGGCATCGTCGTGATTGGCTCAGTAGACCTGGTGCTTCCCGAGCTCTCGGGCGATTTAGACATCGTCCTTGGGTGGGCAGACGAGTTTCGTGTTATGGGTGTGCGCGCTAACGCCGATAACCCCGAAGATGCCGAGCTCTCCCTTGAGTTTGGTGCCAGCGGTATTGGCCTTTGTCGCACCGAGCACATGTTCCTCGGCGACCGCAAGGCCATCATCCAAAACTATATTCTCTCCGATGACCCTGCGGTAAAGGAGAAGGCGCTCGACGACCTGCTCAAGGTTCAAACCGAGGACTTCTACGGCATCTTCAAGGCTATGGATGGTCTGCCTGTGGTTATTCGCCTGCTTGATCCGCCGCTCCACGAGTTCCTTGATAACCCGCGTGAGCTTGAGGTCGAGATTACCCGTCTTGAGTTGACCGGCGAGGATGCTGACGTCATCACCACCAAGAGAAACCTTCTTGCCCGCATTGACTCCATGGCCGAGATGAACCCCATGCTTGGTTTGAGGGGCTGCCGCCTTGCTCTGCTCAATCCCGAGTTGCCAGCTTTGCAGGTACGAGCCATTGCAGTTGCCACGGCACGCCTACTCAAGGAGGGACTGAATCCCCACGGCGAGATTATGATTCCGCTCGTGAGTGTTGAGCCCGAGTTGGCAACACTGCGCGAGGAGAGCGAGGCAGTACTCGCCTCGGTAAGCGAGGAGTATGGCGTTAGGCTTGATCTTCCCATTGGTACGATGATCGAGCTGCCCCGTGCTGCCGTGACCGCCGATGAGATTGGCGCCAAGGCCGACTTTTTCTCCTTTGGCACCAATGACTTGACGCAAACAGCCTTTGGTTTTTCGCGCGATGATGTGGAAAGCAAGTTTGTACCCTGTTATCTTGAGCGTAAGATCATTCCTTACAATCCCTTTGAGACGCTTGATCCGGGTGTGGCAATGCTGGTTGAGATGGCTTGCAAGCTTGGCCGCTCCGCCAACCCCAACATCTCCTTGGGTATCTGTGGCGAGCACGGCGGCGACCCAGAGTCCGTCAAGACCTGTCACAGGATTGGCCTGGACTATGTGAGTTGTTCTCCTTACCGAGTGCCTCTTGCTCGTCTTGCCGCGGCTCAGGCTGCTTTGGAAGACAAGCACGCTGTGTCTGACAATCGCTAGTACTCGTTTTCGATCTAGCCAAAGAGCCTGGCCGCCCCGTGCAGCCAGGCTCTTTTTGGTAGCGCTTGAGACAGCTGACATCAGACTATGTGAAAACTCGCAACGGACAGCCTGGGGAGGAGACAAAAGGGGACGCTGCCTGGGAGGAGACAAAAGGGGACGCTGCCTGGGAGGAGACAAAAACGTTCCCTGTGCCTTGCCTTGAGGCACTCTGTCTCAGCTGCCTCTGTAACCTTTTGGGCGCTACAATGTAGTTATCTCCGAAACGAGAAGTCGAGGACACCAGGTGAACAGAGAATTGAGCATCAAACAAGTGGTGGAGCGCTATACCTCTACGGTATATGGCGTTGCGCTGACTCATACGGCGCGCCGCGCCGATGCCGATGATGTTTTTCAAGAGGTATTCTTTGCGTATTGGCGCTGCAAGCCTGATGTTACCAGTCAAGAGCATCTCAAGGCATGGCTTATCCGCACAACGCTTAACTTTTGCCTCAAGAGCACCCAGAGTAGCTGGGCAAAGAAGACTCTTTACCTTGATGGCGAGAGAGAGCCCGACCCTAAAGAGCTCGGTAGTGTTGAGCTTCCTTCTTCTGACTTCTCATTTCAAACAGAGCAGCAGACAGAGCTGTATATGGCACTCTCTGCCTTGCCTACCGCCTACCGAGCGGTGCTGCAGATGTTCTACTTTGAGGATCTATCCATAGCTCACATAGCGCAGACGCTAGGAGAAGAGCAAGGAGCGATCAAAACTCGTCTTTCGCGTGCACGAAGCAAGCTGCGCGAAAAACTGAAAGAGGGTGTTGGAGATGACCGAGAACAAGCATGAGAACAATAATGAGAACAATAATGAAAACACTAATGAGATCACACAACCAAACAGTGCCTTTGATGTGCGGCTGCGCACCACCGCCCAGGAGATGCGTGAGCAAATGCGTCCCAGTGACGAGCTGGTGCAAAAAACCATAGCTGCGATT
This sequence comes from Coriobacteriia bacterium, assembly GCA_009784945.1. GTDB lineage: Bacteria > Actinomycetota > Coriobacteriia > Coriobacteriales > UBA8131 > WQXH01. Next base: position 5,832 of record WQXH01000035.1, read on the forward strand.
CAAGCAGCGGATCAGGTGAACGAGCAAACACAGACCCTGGTAAGCGAGCAGGCTCCTCCTCCCCATATGGCGGTGGATGCTTTACCGGTAATCGCAACGCCTCAAAACCAGCGTTTGCGCAAGCGCCGTGGCCGTGCCATAGGAGCCTTGGCAGCTGCTGCAGCAGCAGTTTTTGTAATCGTAGGAGGATTTGCTGTGACTAATCAATTTATGACCGGACTGGATAATTCAGAAAACTTTGATATTGCACAACCAGAACAAGAGGCAGGATCGAGCTCCTCTCTGGCTGGGATTGCTACGCCTGGATCTTATAGCGAGGTCTATGATGTACTGAGGAAGCTGAGCCTTGATGGGGGATCATATGGTCCATCCATAATGCTCGATGACTCAGCTTCGATTCCTCTGCCAAATACGTCTATGCCCCAGACGGCAACTGCCGAATCATCTACACCACTCGCCACTATGGGTCGCGGTGAGGGTGCTGTTGCGGGGAGCTTTTCTGAAACAAACACTCAAGTTGCTGGTATTGACGAGGCCGACGTAGTCAAGACAGACGGCAAGAACATCTTTGCGCTACACGGCAACGAGATTCTCATTTATGCTGCCAATGGACGAGATACAAAGGCTCTCGGCAGCGTCAAGATTAACCTGGGTCAGCCTCAGGATTTTTATATAGCTGGAGATTGCCTTGTGGTGATGCTTTACAGCACGATGGTACAGGGTTATTACTACATACCGCAATACTATGTGAGCATCTATAACATCAGCAAGCCATCAGCGCCCCAGCTCATTAATTCCTTGGGTCAAGATGGAGATTTGAGTAACTCGCGGCTGGTGGATGGAATGCTCTATCTGGTGAGTGCACACACTGTTTGGGGCGACCGTATTGAGCAGCAAGATCCAGCCACCTATGTACCCAGGCTATTTGAGGGAAGCACAGAGAGTCTTGATGCGATGCAGGAGAGTGCCAAGCCCTTTGACCCTGAGCATATTCGTATCATGCCAGATATTTCGAGTGCGCGCTTTACGGTTGTAAGTGCAGTTGATATCAAGAGCGCAAGTCGAGTAAGTGAGCTTTCTTTGTTGGGAAACACCACAACAATATACATGAACCACCAAAACCTCTTCCTTGCCACCACGCAATATAGCACTCCTCAGTTCATGATGTTGCTGCCAGACGAAAACATCAGCCCCCGCGCCAGCACCACAACGGACTCTCCTGCTGATACCCAATGGGACGAGGGCCCAGTAACGCGCATCTCGCGCATAGCACTGAGCGGCGGTACCGTTGACCTTGCTGCCAGCACGGTCATCAAGGGCGAACTGCTCAACCAGTTTTCTTTAGATGAGCATGCTGGATACCTGAGGGTAGCGATAACCGAAAGAAAAAAAGTGAGCAGCATTGTGCTGGACGGAGAGCTGGTGGATGGAGTGGATACGCTCTTTGTGTCCACAAACAGTCTCCTTGTCTTAGACGACCAGCTTAACGTGGCAGGGAGCATAGAAAATATGGCACCCGGCGAGCAGATCTATTCTGCGAGATTTGATGGTGAGGTGGGCTATATGGTTACCTTTAGACAGGTTGACCCGCTCTTCTCGCTCGATTTATCGGATCCAAAAAACCCGCGTGTCATGGATGAACTGAAGATTCCAGGCTTTAGTCAATACCTGCATCTCTACAAAGACGGCAGGCTCTTTGGCTTGGGACGCGAGACGACAGACGATGGTGCGCTCACCGGAAATCTCAAGCTCTCCATGTTTGATGTAAGCAACCCCTTTGACCTGAGCGAGCTTCATACTTTGCCAGTTACTGCTTTGGGTGCGGAGGCTCTGCACAATCATAAAGCACTCTTGATTGATGCAGCAAAGAACATCATCGGTTTTGAAGTATGGTCTAACGCATCTCCCTCAGTCAATCCTGCTGCAGCGCTCATGCCAGGAAGTAATGAGTATTTTGGCTCTCTCTATATGATCTTTGGGTACGACGACAAAAGCGGCTTTAATGTGCGAGCTACCATACCCGTTAAGACCGAGTACCTTCTCTCTCCCTTTACTCGGGCGCTTTATATAAGTGACTATCTCTATGTGATAAATGGTAATCACCTGGGCGTATACAATCTGGACACTTTGCAAGAGATTACCTGGATCAACTTCTATTCATAGGAACCAAACTGGTAAAATTAATGTATGCGAACACGAATTGACCGAGAGCATCTGGAACACCAAAACTTGAGCGCCTTTGCGGCTTTTAGTGATACTGCAACGCGGGTGCTTGTTGAGCCGCTTGATGAGTTTCGCACTGCCTTTCAGCGCGACAGAGATCGTATTGTGCACACCAAGTCATTTAGGCGGCTCAAGCACAAGACACAAGTGTTCATGGCACCAGAAGGCGATCACTACCGAACCCGTCTCACGCACACGCTTGAGGTGGCACAGATATCACGTTCTATAGCGGCAGCACTCATGCTCAATGAAGACCTTACCGAGGCAATAGCCATGGGACACGACCTTGGCCACACACCCTTTGGCCATGCGGGAGAGGAGGCTTTGTCTCGGTGTTTGGCTGCTCGCCGCGGTGTAGCCTACGATGCCAAGAACCTGCTTTTTAAGCACTCGCGTCAGTCTCTGAGAGTGGTAGATGTTTTAGAGCGGGAGGGCAAAGGCCTCAACCTCACCAAAGAGGTGCGTGATGGCATCATTCATCACAGCGGTAGCGAGAAGGCTTTTACCTTGGAAGGGCGCATCGTTGCCACGGCAGATCGCATCGCCTACGTCAATCATGATATCGATGACGCCATGCGCGCCGGCCTTATTGTAGAGAGTGATCTACCGTTGTCGACTCACACGGTGTTAGGAAACTCGCATTCTGAGCGCATTACTACGCTGGTTAATGACATGATTGCCAGTTCAGATGGAGCGGGAGACATTCTTATGAGCAATCGCGTATGGGAGGTCATGATGGAGCTCAGAGCCTTTCTCTTTGAGCACGTCTATGGCCTGGGTAGCGTTACTCTTGCAAAAGAGCTTGAGGTCCATGAGGTGGTGAGCAAGCTCTTTAGCTACTATCTTGAGCACCCCGATGCCTTACCTCCAGGCACCCTGGACATAGCAGATGGAAATCCTGAGCAAGCCGCCCTCGACCATGTAGCCTCCATGACCGATAACTACGCCACCGCCACCTACAAACAACTCTTCTCCCAGCCCTGAGTAACTGGCACAAAGCGTGAGCCCGCTGAGAGCTTCTCCCTGCAGAGCTCCTCCATCGCTAAACGCGAAAGAAGTGTAAACAGCGAAGCACTCTGCATTATGTTTGCTCGCAGTGTCTATATGTCACTGGTCAGGCCCAATTCGTCATTGCGGGCTTGACCCGCAATCTGAGACGCATTTTGGTTAGATTGCGGCTCGGAGGCCGCAATGACGGACTACAGTCTGACTAGTAACGTCTATATAGCCCGTATACGAGGCGTTGACTAATTGTAATTGAGTGATATCTAGCCTTATGTTACGGTATGTATATACGCAAGGGAAGCTGACCTCGGTACGTGCTGGGTAGCAATTGTAGCCAAGGTCGAATATCTGCAATAAGCAAGAACAAAGAGTAATTCTGCGGCGCGTAACCACGAAAGGAAGTTTACGATTATGGGTATTAGTCGTATTACTGGTCTTAATTATAGTTGCCTAGAGCGTCTACTTACTACAGTAGATAGAGGGAGCTTTGCTGCCGCGAGCGAAGCTTTAAGCTTAACGTTGTCAGCAGTCTCAAAGTCTGTAGGCAAAACGGAAAAAGAGCTGGGCATTCCTCTTATAGAGAGGGACGGAAGAAGCATTAAGCCAACAAAAGCTGGATTGCTGGTTTGCTCCAAAGGCACAGAACTTCTATCGATTGCTGAAGACATAATGCGTATTGCAGAGCAGTTTTTAGAAGAGAAAGGCAACGCGGAAGAATAACCATTTCAGCTTGTAACTCTTTACTATTCTGTAATGGAGTAAAGACAATCAAGAGTGCTTATTTGTTGACATAGTCAATGAGGTACAGGCTAGTGTGACACACACGTCCTCTCTCATCTGGGTTAGCGCTCAAATAGCCTTGCATAGAGTTCGTCAGGATAGATTACCTTGACGGCTTTAGAAGCTTGTAGCGACTCGTCATTGGTAACCAGATAGTCCACTCCACATGTTAGTGCGCAGGCAATGATAAGATTATCTTCGTAGTCATTGCTTGTTTCTCTTAGCGCCAAGGCGCGCTGACATTCAAAGGTGTCAACGGCAATCAGCTTGGCTACTTTAATCATATGCTCGGTGCTCTTCCAGGCAACCTCCTTGATTGCCAGTGCCTGTTCAGGGCTCAGCGAATCTCCCAGCTGTCTGCGATGCGCCAGTTTTAGGTATACCTGCAGGAGGTAAAAGAGATCGTTTGTTGAAAGTGTGCACGCATACACTTCATGCTTTGAGCCAAGTAGGGACTTTATAAGCTGGCTGGAGTGGCCATGCGCTATGTCTCTTGCCGTGTAATAGTCTATCCAGATATTGGTGTCTACGAGTATCTTGAGAGCCCTAGTGTTCACTGCTCTCGAGCCTTTCCAGATAAGCAAGTTCTCTGAGCTCTTCATAGGTCAGTTCATCTTGGTGTATGGGAGAGAGGCCGAGAAGCTTTATGGCCATACCCGCGCCAGCTTCCGCAAGCAGCTGCTGTTGCTCCCTTCTCTTGAGTTGCCCGTTCTTACTGGCCTCGTGGACAAAGCTTGGCAGCTCTTTGTGATCAGCAGCGTATTGCCACACGGCTCTCACCACTGAGGAGGGCGTCAGCCCATGCTGCTCAAAGACACGGTCTCCTCTTTGTTTAAGGGAGTCGTCGATTCTAATGTTAAGTTGAGCCATGGCTTGCACCTTTCACACTAATAAAGATATACAGTATAGCACAAAACATCAACCCAACGGGTTTTGTGTTGACACTCCCCATTGACACTTCCAATATGTCCTAAATATGTCCAATGCGTCCCCAGTGAGCGCAATGCCTGATCACACAACGAATAATATTCAAGAGCTTTCAATATCTTTACCGTCTATGAAACGTTGCCAATCTGTAACTGTTTGTTGATTTATCCTATGTTAAATTATTAGTAAGGTAAGGGTATGAGCTTGGCTGCACGCTGGGTAGCACAGCAAGGCTCATCCAAGTAAAAGCAAGATGTAAATGATAGTGGGACGAGAGGTAGTTTGCATGCTTTGTTACAAATAATCTGACTCATAGCGGGTCACTTCAGAACACAATCCCTTAGCGGGAAAACAAGAATCTCAATGACAACTTAGGGCAAGCTGTAAGTGCAGCATTTACCACTTTTCGGCCATGCACTTGCTGCGGTCAGCCAAGTTCACCGGGCTTGCTTGTACATTTATGAGGAGAAATTATGGATCGTAATATTAGCTTTACTTTTAAGGAACTAGTGTGTCTGACCACCACAATAGATTACGGAAGCTTTGCTGGCGCGAGCAAAGCTATGCGCCTAACGGCGCAAGCAGTGTCACAATCTGTAAGCAAAATGGAAAAAGCGCTGGGCATTCCTCTTTTAGAGAGGGACGGAAGAAGCATCAAGCCAACAGAAGCTGGCTTGATAATTTACTCCAAAGGTAAAGAGAGTATATCGATTGCTGAGGGCATACTGCGCATTGCAGAACAGTTTTCAGAAGAGAAAAGCAACGCGGAAGAATAACCATTTCAGCTGTACAGACTTAAACTAGTTACAAGTGTACTTGTGGAATGAGGGCTGCTTGCATTGCCTGTAGCACATACTTCCTTTCCTCTAGGTAATTGCGAAAACCTGGCAGAAAACAGTGGATTTCGCATTTACAGGGCCAAAAACTTCAATTATCATTGCATGAGATGCGAAATCTAGCAGATATTAGTGACATTACGCATCTCAAAGCACGCAATCTATTGAGGCCAACGGAGGAGTTTTATGATTGGAAGGGCAAATGAGCGCCGTTTACTAATGGAGCGTGCAGAGCGAGAAGATGCCCAGCTCGTAGTTTTATATGGTCGCAGGCGAGTGGGCAAGACCTACTTGGTGCGAGAAACATTTAATAACGACTTCTTCTTTGTCTATACAGGGCTCGAGAGGGTGACAAAGAGGCGGCAGCTTGAGGAGTTTAACAAGGCGCTACTTCGCTTTGGCTGCAACAAAAAAGCAAGGCCAAAGGATTGGTTTGAAGCCTTTGATCGCCTAGGCTCACTTATTGAGCTTCATGACAGTGCACGCAAGGTAATCTTCATTGATGAAATGCCGTGGATGGATAACAGGGGCTCAGAGTTCATCACTGCCTTTGAAGCGTTTTGGAATGGGCGTGCGTCCGCTGCACATCGCCTCTGTTTCATTGTCTGCGGATCGGCAGCGTCATGGATTACGAAGAAGATACTGCACAATCGAGGAGGTCTGTATAATCGTGCAACGCAACGAATCAGACTTTTGCCTTTTACCCTGTTTGAGTGCGAGGAGTTCTTTGAAGCAAGGGAAGTGAGACTTAATCGCTATGACGTTATTTGTAGTTATCAGATATTTGGTGGTATTCCCTACTATCTAGATAACTTTAACAAACGCTACAGCCTTGCTCAAAACGTAGACAGGCTCTGCTTTGGTAGTGAGGCACATCTCGCCAATGAATATGAAGACGTGTTCAAATCGCTGTTCGTCAACTCAGAAAAGCATCGTGAGGTTGTCGAGGCTTTGAGCAATAAGAAAAAAGGGCTCACGCGCCAGCAGGTAAAAGAGCATCTCAGTTTTGCCGATGGTGGCAACCTGACCCGGGTTATCAAAGAGTTGGAAATGAGCGGTTTTATTCGGGAGTACCACCCCTTTGGAAAAAAGAAAAAGGGCTCGCTTCTTCAACTATCAGACCCCTTTACGCTTTTCCATCTGAGTTGGATGAAGGGCAGGCAGCAGGGACATGAGGGTTTTTGGAGCCAGATGCTAGGCAGCGGCGCGCACAACGCCTGGTCAGGCTATGCTTTTGAGCAGGTGTGTCTGGCTCATATACCACAGATCAAGCAGGCTCTTGGTATCGCTGGAGTTCTGACTTCTTGTTCATCGTGGAGCAGCTCCCCAAGAGAAGGCAGGGGCTCTCAAATTGACCTGGTGTTGGAGAGAGCTGACAACATAATTAATCTCTGCGAGATGAAATTCAGCAACCAGGAATATACAGTTGACAAAAAAGAGGACATGGCTCTGCGAGACAGAAGAGGTGCCTTTATGTTAGAAACGCGCACGCGAAAAGCGGTTCGCCTCACCCTGGTTACAACTTATGGACTCAAGCAGTCGATGTACTCCAGTATCTACCAATCTGTTGTCTCAATGGACGACCTTTTTTGTTGACATAGACAATGAGGAACAGGGCTAGTGTGGCACACACGTCCTCTCATCTGGGTTAGTGCACAAGTAGCCTTGCATAGAGTTCGTCAGGATAGATTACCTTGACGACTATGAGCGGCTCTGGAGCACCTTAAGCAGGACAGACAAGCGACTGCTTATTGCACGAGCTACTGGTAGCAGTGTGTCGAGCACCGGGCTGCCAACAAGCACAGCGTACAGTGGTTTTCAGCGCCTTGCGTCTCATGGCTACCTTATTAAAGAAGGAGCGTACTTCTTCGATGACCCCTTCTTTGAAAAGTGGATTGCAAACAAGAGGAGTTAGGAAGGCGATTAATCATTCCTCCCTAGAAGAACAGGCTCATTCATGTGCAACCGAGCGGATTCAGGTGACAAGGGATCGGCGAGTCTTTATCACTCGCTTGGCGCTTAAGGCCATAGCCGCTAGCCGCTATTCAGCTAAGTATAAATTGGCTTTTTTGCAGGCGGCTGAAACGGCATCCTTGATTGATGCCTCTTCATTGAGATATCTGGTTAGCTGCTCAAAGACAATAGTTTGTAAGGTTGCATCAACGTTAACAGGCATATCTAAGGAGGCCAAGAGGGATTCAAACCTGGCGTATCTCTCTTCATCAAAGGGCCCTGAGTCAAAAACAGTACCACTATCATATAAGAGTAACGGCATACCGTATTCCGAAACACTTTCCCTAAAAGCGCTCTTGTAGATCGATAGTCCTTCTGCTATTGGAGCGCTGTTTTGAAAGTCTTCTCCTAGCATAGTGTTAATAAAAAGCTTAGCAAGCTCTATCTCTGTGCTATTGCTGTTAATAGACAAGATTACTTTGGGCACAAAGCACTTAGCCTGGTTAAACGAAAGCACGGAAATCCTTGCATCTGGTGATATCTCAACCCTGACTGTCTCGAGAATTCCGAGAGTTGGCTCACAAAGAAACTGACATATTAACAACTGGTCTGGGTTTTCAATATATGAAGACATACTGAGGGTAGATTGAAAGTTTGGATCATTATCATTGCCTTGCGCTGGATTGCTATCAGAAAAAGGAATCACCCTATCTTTAGTGCCATTTGTCTTTATAGTAGCTTGAAGTGATTTGATATTGGTAAAAAAGTCAGTCAACGCTTTTTCATCAAGCTGGCCATTCTTAATAAGCTCAGGGTAGTAGGCAACAAAGAGACTCTCGATTATGTTTTGATCGCAAAAGATTGAAGAGGTAGAAGAGCTCTTGCGCCCAAGTACTTTTGCCTGGGCAACAAGTGAAGAAAGGTCGCTGATTTGATTTACTGCCTCTTCATTTCCAAGAAGGACAGGAAACGTATAGCGCATAGGTAGCGCCCAGCAGGAATCTCCTGTTACGAAAGAGCCAAGGATCTCTTCATAATACTCATTTGATGTAACGGCCTCGGCATAGATATCAGTAATATCTAAAAGCACTTGCTGATCTGAGAAAGACTGGATGCGCATATTATCTAACATGATTATATCTGGCCCAGCTCCAGCTAAAATCTCTGTGTTGAGCAGTTTTATTGCGTCGTTAGCATTGAGGCCTATATCAGACAGTCCAATTTCTAATGAAACCTCAATGTCTTGGTTTTCCTCTCTAAACAACGAAACCGCTTGTCGCACCTCAGTACTATCTTCTAATGCATAGACCCTCAGCACTTTCTCTTTTTGAGTGTTATCAGTTGTGCGTTCGTATTTGTATAAGGAAAATGGTGCGTCTGGGTTGTTGTTATTATGGCAAGCAAGAATAAAGTCACCTGCGTTATCAAAAACACAACCCGAGACAAATTTCATCGGATCTGAAAGGATAGTAGCGTCGGCGTCTACTAGTTTGCTCAACCCGTCTTTAGAGTACTCGTAAATGCCACTATCGAGACACAGGGTAAACCCATCATTTTGATCGAGACGGTAGTCCATGCTTGGCGACACACCAAAATGAGAAAAACCTGCACCCTCAAACAAAGGATTGATTGCGCCTGAGATTTTATTGTCCAGGGCTATGAACGATTTTGTTTCGAGGTCAAATGAAGCGAGAGCGATCCCCTCGCTGCCATTGCTTGTCATTACAGCCAGGGCAAGCAATCCGTCATTCGTATTGATAATCGACAGGAGGTGCTGCACTTTGCCGCTTCTTTCATGAATTGAAACTGGCTCAACAGTTTCAAGATTTGTGTCCAAAACGAAAAGGTCATCCAATCCCACTTGAATAAGGAAGTATTCGTCAACAAGAGGAGTGATGCCTAGTCCTGTCATTAGAAATGAATCAGAGCCCTGAGAACTCTGGCTTGTAGGCAAGGCAACGTTTAGCTCGCGATACTTTGTGGCTTCCTCAGGGCTGACGAGGTAAAAACTGAATTGATCACCTGCGCCGTTGGGATCAAAGAAGGCACAGAGCAATTTGCCCCTCTTATCTATTGCTGCTGTTGCAACCATCATGCCTTTGCTTTCTGGCAGCTGCTCATGAAAATCCATAATCATCTCCCACGAGTTATCTGGCGCTAACTCCCAAAGCGACAGCATGGTTGCGCTAAAGTTTCCCCCCAACAACTGCAAACGCTCATCGTTGACGTTTTGGAAAGCGAAAATACTGTTAATCTCATCAGGTAGACTGATGTTAATTTCCTTATACCGGTTTTGAGGCTGCTCCAATTCGTTTAGCGCTTGTGTGCATGATGTCAGAAAAACTGGAAGTATCAACAACAAGCCTAAAGCCCACCGCAGGCTTGCGGCAGACCAATGAGAACACGGCACAGGTTTTTTCATTCGCACTTCTTCCTTTCCATTAATAATGGGACAAAGAGGACGGGGCTTATGTCCCAATTATGGGCAAAATGGGACATAAGCCCCGTCCCTCTGGTCTAGGGAGGCAAGCTATTCTTTCAAATATATACTAATCGTTGTCTGTGCCGCTAAAACAGCTTCTTCTAAGGATATGTCATCATCTAGATAGCGCTGGAGTTGATCATAGGCAATAGACTTGATACTTTCGTCGATGGATACCAGTTCGTTAAGTGTGCTAAATAAAGCCATGTAATCCTGCACCATTTCACTCGTAAACGCTTCTGATGTCAGGCCGATATAATTATCTGTCCCTGCTTCATCGAGACCTAGCATAAACATAGAGCCAGTAGCCTGGCCTTCAAAAACTGGTATATACACAGCCAGTCCGTCGTTTTGGCTGGCGCTCTGAAAGTCTTTGCTGAGCATAGTGTTTATAAAACTCTTTGAGAGATCAATACTTTTGCTGGTGCTTGAGATTGCCATAGTTGTTTTGCTCACATAACAATAATTGCCAGATAGACCAAGCACCTTGTAGGAAATATCGGATGAGGCATTTTCTTTGACACTTTGTAGTTGCCTAAACGAAATTTCTGACTTAGGCTGCGCAATAAGAATTTGATCAGTATTAAAATAAAGAGATGCAAGCCCGTCATATAGGTCATTACTTAAGCTGCCATAATCTGACGAATGGTTATTTGAAGAATGGGGGCTCACGCTGCTCTGACCCCCTTGCTTTTCAAGCATTGACGAGATTTTTTTAGCAGCGTCAAAGAAGTGCTCCAGTTTGGTTACATCAACCCCAGAATCTATAATGAGCTCTGAATACATTGCAATAAACAAGCTATCCAGTATTGATAAACCACAGAACAAGGACGCCCCTGGAGTATTACCAGCTTCTCTTTCCACAAAATCGACGAGAGAGTCGACACTCTTTATCTCATCGAGTGTATTTGAGTGAGCAACAATCAGCGGAAAGGTAAAACGCGTAGGCAGGGCAAAGCAGGTTCCATCAACTAGATACGAACCAATAATGTCTTCATAATAAAGACCAGAGGAGGCTGTTTCTTGATATATATCAGAAATGTCTAGAAGTGCACCTTGTTCAATGAACGATTCCAGTGGCAACCCATCGAGGTTAATTACATCTGGCCCTTCTCCTGCTAAAATCTCCATATTGAGCTTTTTGATTGCATCTGCTGGCAAGATATCGGCGTTAGCTAAACCTATTTCCAGCTGAACGCCTACACCGGGATTGCTGTCTTTGAACATTGCGACCGCCTGTCTGATATCGGCGGTGTCATACAGTGAGTATACCCTTAGCACCGTATCTGGCTCAGCACTCACGCCTGTCCTCTCATACTTATGAACAGTGTACCCCACATCGACTGAATTTGGATTAAAGGAGATTAAAAAGAAGTCCTCAGGGCTATCAAAGATGCATCCTGCTGTGTAAAGAGAGGGGTTAGACAACACGGTAAGTTCTGGTCCCAAAACCTTCGTTAGCTCATTGCTCGCATAGTCAAACTCGTAGATACCGCTACTAGAACAAATCGTGATTCTTGTTGGTCGATAACTGTCACTATCTATGCTTGTAAACGCATTGAAATGCGCATAAGTGTCATCGTTTAGCAATGGATCCAGCATGGCCATTGCGCTTTCCTCAACAACGGACAAGGTATTCGTCTGAGTATCTAAAGTGCAAAGGAGGGTGCTGTGCTCCTCTGCACCATTTGTTTCCAGTAGAACAAATATTCCCTCATCATTTTCTGTTGCCGACAAGGGGTGAAACTCTACCCCACTCTGTTCAAATGATACTATATTAAAAGTATCGTCACTAGCATCGAAAAGATACTGATTACCATCGGAGCCCTCAAGCAAAAACACATCATTTCTCAAAGGACTTGCACCATAAAAAGGCTTAGAAAACTCTATATTCAGGCTGCGAATGCCTTCATCTGAATCCAAATCAACCAGAAAATAGTTACTCTCTATATTGGCATTACTTGCTTCACTTAAGGCACAAAATATGTTCTCATTTTTGGCAATTGCTGCAAAAGCAATGTACTCCCCATTTTCCATTGGCAATAATTCGTCTAAGTTGACAAGGTGTGCCCAGTTATCGTCCTTATCAAGCTCCCAAAGTGACAGGGAGCTCCCACCTTTAACCGCTCCCAACAGCCAGAGGTTTCCCCGCTCAGTTTTCTCAAGCGAATACATTGAAGTCAAGTCTTCTGGCAAACTGAGCTTTGTCTCCCTATAAGAGGGCGCCCCATCATCAGCGACATTGTTTGTGCACGCAACAAAAAAGGTTGATGCTAACAAAGATAGAATCAGCAGTAAACAAAGCAAAGTTTTTGGAAGAGTTTTTGTGCCTATTATTCTATGAGACATTCTATTGCCTTTCTTACACACTATTTCCATTCTCAATGGGACAAAGAGGACGGGGCTTATGTCCCAATTATGGGCAAAATGGGACAGCAGCCCCGTCCCTCTGGTCTAGCCGCTATTCAGCTAAGTACAAATTGGCTTTTTTGCAGGCGGCTGAAACGGCATCCTTGATTGATGCCTCATCATTGAGATATCTGGTTAGCTGCTCAAAGACAATAGCTTGTAAGGTTGCATCAACGTTAACAGGCGTATCTAGGGAGGCTAAGAGGGATTCAAACCTGGCGTATCTCTCTTCATCAAAGGGCCCTGAGTCATAAACATTACCGTTATCATGGAATAATGCTGTGCCGTACTCTGAAACACTTTCTCGAAAGGCGCTTTTGTAAATTGACAGCCCCTCGCTCAATGGAGAGCTGTTTTGAAAGCTCTCTTCTAGCATAGTGTTAATAAAGAACTTGGCAAGCTCTATCTCGGTGCTATTGCTGTTAATAGACAAGATTACTTTTGGCACAAAGCACTTTGCCTGGTTAAGCGAAAGCACAGAAAACCTCGCATCCGGTGATACTTCACATCTGACTGTCTCCAGAGTTCCGAGAGAGGATTCACAAAGAAACTGATTAATCAATAGCTGGTCTGAGTTCTCAATATACGAGGTGTAGCTTAAGCCAAGTTGAAAGGCTGGGTCTTGATCATAGCCTTGAGCTGGATTCCTGTCAGAAAAAGGAATGACCCTGTCTTTAGAGCCATTTGTTTTTAGGGTTGCTTGAAGTGATTTGATATTCGTAAAAAATTCTGTCAATGCTTTTTCATCAAGCTGGCTGTTCTTTACCAACTCAGGGTAATAGGCAACAAAGAGGCTCTCAATTATATTTTGATCGCAAAATATTGACGAGGCAGAAGAGCTTTTGCTACCAAGCTCTTTTGCCTGAGTAACAAGTGAGGAAAGGTCGTTGATTTCATCTACTACCTCTTCTTTTCCAAGAAGCACAGGAAACGTAAAGCGCGTGGGAAGCGCCCAGCAAGTATCTTCTGTTAAGAAGGAGCCAAGAACCTCTTCATAATATCGACCTGATGTAACTGCTTCAGTGTAGATATCAGTAATATCTAAGAGCACTTGCTGATTTAAGAAAGAATGGATACGCATATTATCTAACATGATTATATCTGGCCCAGCACCAGCCAAGATCTCTGTGTTGAGCAGTTTTATTGCGTCGCTTGCAGTAAGACCTATACCGGAAAGTCCAATCTCCAGTGAAACTTCAACGTCTCGATTTTCCTCCCTAAACAACGAAACCGCTTGTCGTACTTCAGTACTATCTTCTAATGCATAGACCCTCAGCACGCTCTCTTTTTGAGTAACATCAGAGGTGCTTTCATATTTGTACAAAGAAAATGGTGCATCTGGATTGTTATTATTATGGCAAACAAGAAAAAAGTCACCTGCACTAACGAAAACACAGCCCAGGACAAGTTTCATCGGATCTGAAAGGATAGTAGTGTCCGCGTCAACTAGTTTACTCAATCCGCCTTTAGAGTACTTGTAAATGCCGCTGGTGAGGCATAGAGTAAAACCATCATCTTGATTGAGACGGTAGTCCATGCTTGGAGACACGCCAAAGTGAGAAAATCCTGGATCCTCAAACAAAGGATTGATAGCACCTGAGATTTCATTATCGAGTGCGATAAACGATTTTGTTTCAAGGCTAAATGAAGCAAGAGCGATTCCCTCGCTGCCGTTGCTTGTAACTAGAGCTAGAGCAAGCAGTCCATCACTTGTATTTATAATCGACCGTGGATACTGCACTTTGTCGCTTTTTTCATGCACTGAAACAGGCTCGATAGTATCAAGATTCGTGTCTAAAACGAAAAGGTCGTCCAGCCCCAAATCAAGAAGGTAGTATTCGTCAGCGATAGGGGTGATGCCTAATCCTGCAATTATAAATTCCCCAGAATCCTGTGAGCTCTGGCTTGTTGGAAGCTCAAAGTTTAGTTCGCGATACTTTGTAGTGTCCTCAGGGATGATGAGGTAAAAACTGAATTGATCAATTGCGTCGCTTGTAATACGAAAGGCGCAGAGTAATTCACCCTTCTTACTTATTGCTGCTGTCGCAATCATCATGCCTTTGCTTTCTGGCAGCTGCTCATGAAAATCCATAATCAACTCCCATGAGTTATCTGGCGTTAACTCCCAAAGCGATAGCATGGTTCCGCTTAGATCTCCTCCTAGTAGCCGCAATTGCTCATCTTTGACGTTCTGTAAAGCGATTATTGTGTTTATGCCATCAGGCAGACTCATTATTTTTTCGTTATACCGGCTTTCAGGCGGCTCCAAGTTACTTGGAGTCTCTACGCATGATGTCAGAAAAACTGGAAGTATCAACAACAAGCCAAAAGCCCACCGCAGGCTTGCGGCAGACCATTGAAAACGCGACCCAACCTTTTTCATCTTACTCCTTCTTTTTCACTATTAACGGAAGCTATAAAAATTTGTAGTATTAGAGGTATTCCTTGTTTACTGCCTCTCTTCTGCTGTGTTAGGCGTGATGATTATGTATAAGAGAGACGGGCAGTGTTTTCCAGTGGTTTACTGTAGTGTCTAAAGCACCCGACACCAAAACTTGCCATCGTATCCAAACGGCGTGTAAGGAGATCGCCAATAAACAGTCCCAGTAGTAGGATGACCATTATGCCTTACGGTCACCTGCGTTGAGTATCCGCGCCACTCCCTAGAAAACGATTGTACAAAGCGGTAATCATACACCGCGTACCCGCCGCCTACATTCCTCAACTGATCTTGATTAAGTTTCTTCATGTTTACTCCTTTGTTAGTTTTACCAACCTTTTGAAAGTGTGCTGATGATTAGTCCAATACAATAATAACTACTTGAACGCAATCATCACGCCCACTAGAAAGCCTAGCACAAATTCTCACTAGATTAGCTGGAATAAAAGTTGGGGTGCCCAACTTTTATTCTAGCTAATCTAGTGAGAATTTGTGCTACCATTTTTGGTTGGCAAAATGGCAGAGCGAAAACAAGTGGATACAATAGTATGACCATGCAGGAACAGAAAAAGCTACAGAGGACTGAAACCAAACTTAGGGCTGAGGGTGCGCCCGCTGGTCTTACTGCGGCTGTAGAAACGCTTAAAAGAAAGCTCAATGCCTCTCAACAAAAGAACTGTGGGACAAAGAGGACGGGGCTTATGTCCCAATTATGGGCAAAATGGGACAGCAGCCCCGTCCCTCTGGTCTATTCAGCTAAGTATAAATTGGCTTTTTTGCAGGCGGCTGAAACGGCATCCTTGATTGATGCCTCTTCATTGAGGCATCTGGATAGCTGTTCAAAGATTATAGCTTGTAGAGTTGCGTCAACGTTAACAGGCGTATCTAAGGAGGCCAAGAGGGATTCAAACCTGGCGTATCTCTCTTCATCAAAGGGTCCAGAGTCAAAAACAGTGTTCTCATCATGGAAAACCGGCATACCGTATTCTGAAATACTTTCTCTAAAAGAACTCTTGTAGATCGATAGCCCTTCGCTAAATGGAATGTTGCTCTGGAAGCTCTCTCCTAGCATAGTGATAATAAAAAGCTTGGCAAGCTCTATCTCATTGCTGTTGCTGTTAATAGACAAGATAACTCTTGGCACAAAGCACTTTGCCTGGTTAAGCGAAAGCGCAGAAAACCTTGCATCAGGTGATACTTCAACTCTGACCGTCTCGAGAATTCCAAGTGTGAAGTTACAAAGAAACTGACTAATTAATAACTGGTTTGAGTTTTCAATATATGAAGAAATACCTAAGGTAGATTGAAAGTTTGGATCATTATCATTGCCTTGCGCTGGATTGCTGTCAGAAAAAGGAACCACCCTGTCTTTAGTGCCATTTGTCTTTATAGTAGCTTGAAGTGATTTGATATTGATGAAAAAGTCTATCAACGCTTTTTCATCAAGTTGACCATTTTTTACCAACTCGGGATAGTAGGCAACAAGGAGGCTCTCGACTATATTTTGATCGCAAAAAATTGACGAGGTAGAAGAGCTCTTTGTACCAAGTTCTTTTGCCTGAGCAACAAGTGAAGAGAGGTCGTTGATTTCGTTTACCACCTCTTCATTTCCAAGCAGTACAGGAAATGTAAAGCGCATGGGAAGCGCCCAGCAGGTATCTTCTGTAAAGAAGGAGCCAATAATCTCTTCATGATACCTGCCTGATGCAACTGCCTCGGTATAGACATCAGCAATATCTAAGAGCACTTGCTGATCCAAGAAAGATTGGATACGCATATTATCTAACATGATTATATCTGGCCCAGCTCCAGCTAAAATCTCTGTGTTAAGCAGTTTTATCGCGTCGTTTGCATTGAGACCTACACCAGAAAGTCCAATTTCCAGTGAAACTTCAACGTCTCGGTTTTCCTCCTTAAACAATGCAACCGCTTGTCGCACCTCAGCGCTATCTTCTAATGCATAGACCCTCAGTACTCTCTCTTTTTGAGTAGCATCAGAGGTTCTTTCGTATTTGTACAAGGAAAATGGTGCGTCTGGATTATGGTTATTGTGGCAAGCAAGAATAAAGTCACCTGAGTTATCGAAAACACAGCCTGAGACAAATTTCGTCGGATCTGAAAGGATAGTAGCGTCGGCATCAACAAGTTTGCTCAACCCGTCTTTTGAGTACTCATAAATGCCACTACTGAGGCACAAGGTAAAGCCATCATCTTGATTAAGACGGTAGTCCATGCTTGGCGACACACCAAAGTGAGAAAAACCTGCATCCTCAAACAAAGGATTAATAGCACCTGAGATTTCATTATCGAGCGCTATAAAAGATTTTGTTTCAAGATCAAAGCTGGCAAGAGCGATTCCCTCGCTACCATTGGTTGTCATTACAGCTAGAGCAAGCAATCCGTCATTCGTATTGATAATTGACAGTGGGTACTGCACTTTGCCGCTTTTTTCATGAATTGAAATAGGCTCGATGGTTTGGAGGTTTGTATCCAGAACGCATAGTTCGTCCAGTCCCACTTCAATAAGGTAGTATTCGTCAACAAGAGGAATGATACCCAATCCTGCCATTAGAAATGCCTCAGAATCCTGAGACTTCTGGCTTGTCGGCAAGACAATGCTTAACTCGCGATACTTTGTGGCTTCCTCAGGGGTGACAAGGTAAAAACTGAATTGATCATTTGCGCCGATGGGATCAAAGAAGGCACAGAGCAATTCACCCTTCTTGCCAATTGCTGCAGTGGCAACCATCATGTCTTTGCTTTCGGGCAAATGCTTATGAAAATCCATAACCATCTCCCACGAGCTATCTGGCGCTAACTCCCAAAGCGATAGCTTGGTTGCGCTAGAGTTTCCCCCCAGTACCTGCAAACGTTCATTGTTAACGTTTTGAAAAGCGAAAACAGTGTTAATCTCATCAGGCAGAGTAATGCTTATTTCGGTGTATCGGTTTTGAGGCTGCTCCAGGTTACTTGGCATTTGCGTACACGATGTCAGAAAAACTGGAAGTATCAACAACAAGCCGAGGCCCCACCGCAGTCTTGCGGTAGACCAATGAGAACACGACCCAACCTTTTTCATTCTTGCTCCTTCTTTTCCACTATTAATGGAGGCTATCTAAACTTGTAGTATTAGTGGTATTTCTAGTTTTATTACCTGTCTTCTATTGAGGTAGGCGTGATGATTATGTCTATGAAAGACAGGCAGCTTTCAGAAGTATCCTCTAGTGCCTAGCCCACCCGACACCATGAGTAGCCATCGTACCCACATGCCCTATAAGGAGATCGCCATTGAACAGGCGCGGCTGTATAATGACCATTGATTCTTATAGGTGCATGCGTTGAGTAACCGTACCACGGCTGATTAAGGTATTGAACAAAATAGTAACGATACACCGCGTTTCCGCCGCCGATATTCCTTAACTGATCTTGATTTAGTTTCTTCATGTTTACTCCTTTTTCTTTTTACCAACCTTTTGAAAGTGATGATGATTAGTCCAATATAATAATAACAACATGAACACAATCATCACGCTTCTAGAAAGCGTAGCACAAAATCTCACTAAGTTAGCTGGAATAAAAGGGCCGATTGAAAATCACAACGCAAATCTTTTATTGATAGAAGAGACGAGCCTTTCCCTGCAGCACTCAGCGCATGAATCCATCAGGATTTGGAAAGTTATTGCAGCAGAGTCCTGCAACAG
>WQXH01000036.1 GCA_009784945.1 Coriobacteriia bacterium
GTTACCCCTTGCTATTTTGGCATTCAAATTACATACAGCGTGCAATTGTTTACTCTTAACTAAATGACATTGGATCAGACCCAATTCGTCATTGCGGGCTTGACCCGCAATCTGAGACGCATTTTGGTTAGATTGCGGCTCGGAGGCCGCAATGACGGACTACAGTCTGACTAGTAACGGGCCTAGCTGCATTATTGGTAGACCTGAGGCAGGGCTTGCATTATTGTTCTATCTGTTATAGTATAGATAGAACAACTCAATGCTACTGTTATACTATACTGATGAGCAAATTAAGGAGATTTCATGTCTAACACTCCCTCTACGAGCGCCTTTGATGCCAACACTCCAACGAGCAGCATTCCGATAGCCAATGATTCAGCTACCACTCCGGCCTTTGCAACTGCTAATGTGCCGCCCACATCCACTGACACTATGCTGCCTGCTGCCGGGCTTACGCAGTCTGCCTATGACCCTCAGGCGATAGTGCAGACAATTGGGCTCACCAAGCGATATGGGAGCAGTCGTGGCATCGAGAGCGTTAATCTGGCGCTTGCAAGCGGGGAGGTATATGGCTTCCTTGGGCCTAACGGCGCAGGTAAGACCACTACAATTCGATGCATACTTGATTTGCTGCGCCCTACTCAGGGCTGCTCGTACTTGTTTGGCGAAAAGGTTCAGGGTGCTTCTGCCTATCTGAGAAGTCAGGTAGGCTATGTTGCCGGCGAAGTACGCTTGATTGCGGGCTACAGTGGAGAAGACCACATTCGTCTGGTAGAAGGACTCAGGGGTGCCAAGGCTCCTTTTGTAACCGATCTGAGCGATCGGTTTGAGCTTGATCTCAAGCGCAAGGCGCGCACGCTCTCTAAGGGCAACAAGCAAAAGCTTGCCTTGCTGCTTGCTTTTATGTTTGACAATGGTCTTTACATTCTTGACGAGCCTACGAGCGGGCTGGACCCTCTCAACCAACAGCTGGTATTTCAGATTATCAATGAGCGCAAGGAACGTGGCGCAAGTATTTTGCTCTCAAGCCATATTCTCTCCGAAGTGGAGCAGACCTGCCACAGGGTGGGCATCATATCGGCTGGCAGGCTTCTTGCTGAAGATAGCTTAGAGAATTTACTCTGCAACCAAAAGCGCCATGTGCGGGTGCTCTTTTCGGCAAATCAAGAATTGGATTGGCACGCTCTCGCTCAAATCGAAGGCCTCAAAGAGGCGGGGTGGCAAGACGAACGATCCTATTGGGCCAGCCTGCACCCACAGTACATCAAGGTCTTGCTCCAGGCTCTTGCGCCCTACAGCATCGAAGACATGGAAATACAAAAGGCGAGCCTCGAAGAAGTGTTCATGGATTTCTATGACATTAATCAAGCCGACGAAGCCTCAGGAGCCGCGCAGATAGCCTCGCTGGAAGAAAGGGGACGGGCATGAACAAGCAAACCACACAAAGCCTCGCCGCCAGTGCCAAGGCTACTCATAAGATGCACATCATCAATCCCACCTTGTTTTCTTATTTCATCAGAAGACAAAGCATCCTCCTTGCCGTTATAGCGCTCTGTGTAGCCGCCTACTCAGCAATGATTATTGCCATGTGGCCGCTCTTCATTGACGAGGGCTTTCAAGAGACAATGGAATTACTGGCGGCCTCCCTGCCAGGTATGGATACCCAATCCTTTTTGATGACACTCGGTGAGTATCTTGAGACCCAGTGGCTGGGCGCATACCTGCTGCCTTTGGCAGGTGCTGCATTGATTGTTTTTGCAGCCAGAGCCATAGCCGGCAGCATCAGTGATGGAAGCATGGAAACCATGTGCGCAGCTCCTTTAGGCAGGGCAGTTTACGTAACAACCGTAGTAGCCGTCTTGCTGGTAGCTTCGCTTGTGCTCAGCATAGCAGCCATAGTACCCTTGGCCGCCCTTGGGCCACTGTTTGAGGCAAAGTTATCAATGCAAACAAGCCTCCTTCTTGTCATCGGCGCCTGGTTGGTACTCTTTGTCTTTGGGCTCATCGTCTTGGCAGTATCTGCCTGGACGCGCGGAGTGGTGCTTTCTGCAGCCGTAGCTGTAGCCTTCATATTGGTCATGCTTGTTTTATACGTAGCAACACCTATGGTGGAGTTCTTGGAAAACCTCAATCCCATCAACTTGCTTTACTGGTGGGGCTCGGCTGGCATCATAGATTCAGGCGCTGCTGAAGCGGGTCTTTGGATATGGCTTGCCATCGTAGGGGGCGTGTCGCTCTTAGTTTGCTACCTGGGCTTCCTCAAACGAGACCTGACCTAGTGGACTGTTACAACTAAAAAGCAGCTTTCTGGCTGGCCTTTTCTCCGTTATGCTGCGTAAGGGTCATGTGGCATTACCGCAAGTAGTGCCACATGACCCCGCCTTGCCTAACGAAGAAAATCTTCACCCATAAAGCTGCTTTTTAGTTGTAACAGACCACTAGTACTCTTTAGTTCTCTTGACCCAGCCGTAGGTCAACCAGAGTACTAGGGAAGCGATGATTTAGTCATTGACTTCCGAGGAGAAGACACAGGCCTACGACCCTTCTTTGACCTATAGGCAAGGGAGCCAACCAGCAGCGCCGCGCCACTGCCGAGTAAGAGCAGTGTGATGAGAGACAGACTGGCGTCGCCGGTGTGCGGAATCTTCTGGGCAGGCACTTTAGTTGCAGACCAAATCGTAGAGGGAGGCTCGCTGGAAACAGGCGGCTTAGGCGGATTGTTGTGAGACGGCGGAGTTGGTGGGTCAGCAGGAGTTGGCGGAGTTGGCGGATCCACGGGGGTTGGAGGAGTAGGCGGAGTTGGAGGATCTACAGGAGTCGGAGGTGTTGGAGGCACCGGAGGTGCCGTTGGCTCTGGAATACCCAGTAGCCCGTTGTTGCCCAGCTCATATACCTGCACCGTGTAAGCCGCATTGTTTAGTACCGAGATATCTTGCTGAAAGGGCAGGGGTGCTAAGCCACCGAGAGCATGAGCTTCCTGATCCAACACGAATCCAGCACCATGACTTTGCAGCACATAACCCCTGGTATCCGTGGGATTGAGCTGCTTGGGTATAAACTCAGTCATCGTTTGCGCCCTTGGGGTGCCTGAGGGCACATAAGGCGCGCTGGCACCCTCGTCATCAACAACCACAGACGAGTCAACCTGCGTAAATCTATGCACGAGATATCCTGGCACCGTTAAGTCAAAGCTCTCAAAACTTGCGTAAAAAGGCTCCACGCTGCCTTGCTGAGCCAAATGAAAAGCACCAGCTTCATCGGATACATACAGGGGCACTCTGCCGCTGGGGTCTACGTGGTGGTAATAGTGATTGGTTGCACTGGTCTCGCAAAAAGCTGCGGTAACATTTGAGTCGAGGTGATAAAAATTGGAGAAGAAGAGATACAAACCTGGATCGCCCTGCGACTGAGGTGGTGTTTTATAAAAGCTATCAGCATAATCACTATCCAAATCAGCAAGGGTAAATGAAGCTGGCAGGCCTACAGAATAGATTGCACGAATTGCCTCAGCTTCCTTGATTTCTGCCATCTGTTCTCCAGGGGAGCTCGCTACTGCTGCTACGGTGCGCATGGGTATGAGACTGGCAGGAATGTACCAGCGAACAATCTGTTGACCTTTGACGATATCACGAGTCAATCCTGCTATGTAGCCATCATCAGAGTCGGTAAAACTACCGTCTTGTAAAGCAGTGAGCACCACAAGACAGGTGTTCATGAGATCAGTGGCTTCTCCCGTTACGCTGCTGGTGACAACTCCCTCCAGGGGGTACAGATCCATAATGCAGCGCGCATCGCTTGGAACAGCCGCAACACTTCCATCTGCATGGTAAAACGGCGACAAATAATCCTTTTCGTTGTTGGCATACCATCTGATTTGATTGCCAAAACTGGTGGGGCTGTTGTAGAAGAGGCTACCACCTGCCATGCTGTTTAATACCACTTCAGTTGCGTCTGCCAAGGAAACAGGAGCGGTATCTGCACCCATCTGAGTAGCCAAGCCAACAATAAAGGAGTCCCAGTTGGGGCTGCTTGCGCCGAGGTGGGCAATGTCTGCGGCAAAGGTCAGTCCGTTGAATTGCTGGCCTTCAAACCAAAGCCCCTCGTAGGATCTGAATTCCATGTAGCGCCCTAAAACATCAGAAAAGGTGAGATAGCCCGAAAAGCTCGGGTCTTTTGACTCCACCTCTGTGATGTAATTGCCTTGGGTAACCGCCTGCACGGCGATGGCCTTGAATGCCTCCTTGAGAGCCTCGGCATCGTTGGCCTGGAAGTATTCGGTGGAATAGTAGTAGCTAGTGAGGTAGTTGTTGTCATTGGCGATGCTTTCCAGGCTTCGTGGGTACCCTTGGCTTTGGGCAGTCGTTGGGTAGGGCTGCAGATCAAGAATGGGGAACTCAATGCTGCCGCCTGTGGGAGAGAAAGGGGTCACGAATCGGTTGAGGAGCTCGCCCATGTTATAGGTGGTGCCGTTACCACTGTAGAGCTGCTCGTTGCCTAAGACATGGCGGGAGGGGTCTAAAACGGCAAGAGAGTGGGTATTCTCTACGTACATACCAATGGTAAAGTACCCCACCTCACTAGCTATATCGTCAGCACCAAAATACCAGTCATGCACCTGCTGCTTCCAATAAGAAGCACTAGCCACGGTGAGAAGGTCGATGCCCATGTCAGGAACCAGAGCGTCGCCCCAGTTCTGATTTTGTAATGTGTAGTCTCCACCTGTTACGCCTGCAGTTTTATAGTCTGTCCAGCCAAAGGTAGGTTCGCCATCGGTGAGAAGAACCATTACCGGCTTGCGAGCAATGGTGATACCACTGGCAGGGTCGGTGTAGGTAGTATCTGAGTTAGCCATCAGCATTTGTGCGCCGGCGTAAATACCCCGTTGTGTGGGAGTGCCTCCGCTCACAGAAACACTGGAGGCAAGAGGGGCTGGGCCCAGGAGAGCTGCGTTGACGTTGAGACGGGCGTTTCCAGTGGTTCCCGTTCCGGAAACATAAAAGAACTCATCTTGGGGAGCTTCATAGCGTCCAAGGCTCAAAAGGGGATAGGCTCGAGGATTTCTACCGCTCAGACCGCCGTAGGCTACGACGGATACACGATTTTCTGGGCTCGCTTGCATGAGTAGTGCCGTGGCTTCGTTAAGCGCTTCCACCAAGGCGTCAACACGCATATTGCCCGCGCTGCCTTCAATGTCACCCTCAAACCCGTAGGTCATGCTACCCGACACATCAACCATGAACACCGCATCAACGGGCTCTGTAAAGCCATTGATAGAGTAAGCCTCCGATAAGGCAGAGAGGGTAACCAAAAACTCGTCGTCTTTGGCTTCATGGCTCCCAATGACAGTGCCCGCTGAGCTGTAGATGAGGGCTTGGGCGGCGTCCACGCTTTTATCGGTCCAAAGCCGCCCATTTTCCATGGTGCTTTGGTCAAAGTATTGGGTGGCATCGCTCGTATTGGGATCAGACACCTTAAGGTACTCTCCTTGCTGCCAAGGAGCAGGGGAGGAGCCCTCACTCTCACTGCCAAAGGCAGGCACCAAAGCGTTGCCCAGACCCAAGGAACAGGCAAGAACAACAGAGCAAACGTAGGCAAACAGCTGTTTCTGTGCTCGTGGCTTTATGCTGAGTTTCATGATGGACCCTCTCCTCCACTGACTATAGGTAAGCTTCTCTCAATACATCCAAGTTCAAAACGAAGTATCGATGTTCACTTGCTCTTGGTGCCACACATTAAGGTCAGCCAAGTGAACGATAAAGTGTATTATAGGAATGAAAACGAAATAAAGCAATAGGAAGTTCACACAAATTTGCATTTGTTTTGAAGGGGTGCTTGCACCTACTTTGTCGTAATCCTGTGTTTATATACAGCGTATAATGTAGGAGAACGTAGGCCAAGGAGATTTATGGAATTTGCATATAGCACGGTAGAGGAAAAAGCAGGTGACTGGGGGATAACACCGCGCTATGTACAGCTGCTCTGCCGTCAAGACAAAATTGAAGGGGCAATCAAACGTGCCGGTGTGTGGTTCATTCCCCAAGACGCTACTAATCCCGTCAAAAATACCAAGGCAGATGACCAACCCTTTAGCTTTGTAGGCACCAAGAAGAAGATTTTTGAAAACTCCGTTAAACTCTTTACTCAAAGAGGCTACGAGAATGTATCCATTAATGACATTGCCAACCAAACGGGCATCAGGCAGTCGGCGGTCTACAACCACTTCAAGTCAAAACAAGAAATACTGGACACTATCTTTGACTACTTCTTGCATCATAACATCTCTAATCGCCCCACCTATGAAGACCTGGAGCTCATTCTCAAGACAGAAGACAGGCTCAGCATCATCACCAAAGGCTTCATCTATGCCTATGAGGAAAGCATCCTCGAAATCATGTCCGACATCATTAAAATTATTGCGCAGAGAGTTTCGATGGATAATAGGGCTGCAGAAATCTTTCAGACCATGCTCATGGAAGAGGGAACCAACTTTATAGAACGCGGACTCAACAGGGCAGTTGAGATGGGCAGACTCGCGCCCTTTGACACTCATACCATAGCGGTGCTCATCAACAGCGTGAGGCTGCACACTCTCTTTTGGTGGCAGATCAACCCACCCAGTGATGTGTACGCCAAGGTGCTGAAAAACGAGCAGGATATGTTTGAGCAGATTGCCTCGCTCTTAACCGACTTAAAGCCGCCCAATTAAAACACGCAAGAGGGGAGGGATCGGATACATGAAATACAGCTACCACATCTCAGTTGACCTGGAAAAATGCATTGGATGCGGGCTTTGTGTGGCGGACTGCCCCTATGACTGTATTGTGCTTTCCAAGGAGGGCGCCAAGCTTCTCACGCAAGACTGCGTTAAGTGTGGCCATTGTGTGGCCATATGCCCAAAGAATGCCATCTCTATAGCAGACTATCCTAATCCACCGGTGGATATTCCCAAAGTGGCACCCGTCTGCGCCGATGATTTCTATGTGCACGCAAAGAGCAGACGCTCTATCCGACAGTTTAAAAAGCGAGAAGTGCCACAGGAGATTATCGATCGCTTGATAGAAGTTGGGCGGTATACGCCCACCAAGTTTAACGCGCAAGACGTAAGCTATGTGGTGTTGCGCAAGCAAAAAGACGAGTGCGAGCGTATAGCCGTGCGCTTTTTTAGGCTGCTGCGTCCCTTTGCTGGGCTCTACTACAAGGTCTTTAAAACTGCTAAAATAGATGACACATTCTTTTTCAAGGGAGCTCCGCTGGTTATCGTGGTGAGAGCTGGAAACAGGATAGACGGTGCCATAGCCGCCTCGGCTCTTGAGATTGCTGCGCGCACCCATGGTTTAGGCGTGATGTTTAGCAGCTCGTTTAGCTTCGTAGCTCAAATGCTGCCAAGTCTGCGCCGCATTCTCGGCATCAATCGCAAAAACAAACTGGTAATCACCCTCGTCATTGGTTACCCTCAGGTGACGTATCGCAGATCTGCCCAAAGGATACGCCCAGCAGTGCATGACATATAATAGCTACTGACAATACCTACGAGCCAATCAGATACAGGGTGCTACCATGTACACTTCTCAGCCTAAAAAGCTGCTCATAATCAATATCTTGGACATCCTTCGTCGTCATACCGATGAGGAGCATCGGCTGTCCCAACGCGAGATCAAGGATCTTCTCGCCAGCGAATACCAGATGGAGGTTGATCGCAAGAGCATCAAGCGCAATCTCTGCAACCTCATGGACTTTGGTTATGACCTGAGCTATACCGAGGTTGAGCGAACCACTCCCGGCGGGAGAAAAGAAACACTCATGACAGATTGGTACATCAATCGTGAGTTTGACGACAGCGAGCTGAGGCTTTTGGTAGACAGCATCTTGTTTTCGCACCAGATTCCTTCCAGGCAGCGCAAGGAGCTCATTGCCAAGCTCGAAGGTCTTTCTAACCGCTATTTTAAATCCAGAGTAGGGCATGTTAAAAGCGTGCCAGAAGTCACCGCTATCAACAACCAGTTGTTCTATTCTATATCGATGCTTGATGAAGCAATAAATAAGAAGAAACAGGTGCGTTTTGAGTATGGCAATTGCAACAGCAAGGGCAAGCTCAAGGCGCGTACGAATGACGATGGTTTGCCGAGGCGCTATCAGGTAAGTCCGTATCAGATGGTAGCAGCCAACGGTAGATACTATTTGATTTGCAATAGAAAAGGCGATAGCCTCAATAGTTTTCGTGTGGATCGCATCATAAACATAGAGCTCGCCGAGGAGTTAGCGAGGCCGCTGCGCAGCCTGGTTGGCTATGCGGGAGGTCTGGATCTGCCCAAGCACATGGCCGAACACCTCTATATGTTTGCAGGCTCGCCTGTGCGGGTGCGCTTTAAGGTATGCCAAGAAGCGCTCAACCATGTCTTTGACTGGTTTGGTTCTGGTGCCACCGTCAAAGAAACAGACGAAGAGAGTGCTGAGGTTGTTGTCAGTGTCAATGAGCAGGCCATGCGCTACTGGGCTCTTCAGTTTAACGAACACATCGAAATCCTTGAGCCTGCTTCGCTCAAAGAAGCACTCAGGGCAGACGGCCAAAAGCTTGCCAAGAAGTATGGATAAAGGAGAAGAGAGAATGCCACCGCTTGGGGAAGCACGAGATAAAAAAGTCTTGCGCCTGGCTATTAGAGCCGGCGAGATAATGTTAAAAAGTGGTGCTGAGGTCTATCGAGCAGAAGATACCGTGGAGCGCATTTGTAAAGCCTGTGGTTTTACCTATGTGCAAAGCTTTATCACTACTACCGACATCTTGGTGTCGCTTGGCGCAAGCGACAGAGAGGCAGAAGTTCACACCGCCTTAAAGCGCATTAAAAAAGTCTATACCGATTTAGAAAAAGTATCGCTCATTCACGCCTTTGTTGGACGCTTTACCGCCACAAATGATCATACGGATGACAGCATAGAAAAAGCCTTTGCGGAGCTTGATGACATTGATGCCACCGATGGATTCAGCCTGCCGATACGCCTTTTGGCCATAGTGCTCATTGCCACCTTTTTTACCATGATGAATAACGGCAGCCTCATTGACGGTCTATCGACGATAGCTATTGGTGTGTTAGCCTACCTGTTTTCGCTGCCTATCAAAAAGCTACAGGTAAATCACTTTATCGTGACTTTTTCGAGTTGCTTTTTGGCTGCTGCCATGGCACTTCTCGTCTTCAATCTAGGTTTTTGCTCATCACTGAGCGCTATGATTATCGGCAGCATCACCGTCTTTTTGCCCGGTGTGCCCATCACGAATTCGGTACGAGACCTGCTTTCTGGCGACATGCTTTCTGGTGTGTCACGCGGTGTTGAGTCCTTGCTCACCTCCGTTGCCATTGCAGGCGGAGTGGGAATGCTGCTCCGTATAGCCCCGAGCCCCATTCATGGAGATGTTCCAACAGAGCTATTCTTACCCGTTGCCTTTTTGTTTGCACTCTTTGGCACCATGGGAATAGCCATCATACTTAACATTCCTCGTCGTTATCTCCTCATTGTTGCTGCTATTGCCGCCTGTGGATGGGTGGTCTATGAGCTGGCAGTCATGACAGACAACCCCCGGGTTATTGCCTCTTTTCTGGCAACCTGCACCATCGCTCTGATAGCCGAGATCGTCAAGAGGATTACCAAGGATGCCGCAACGCTCTTCATCATTCCTGCCATTTACCCCTTGGTGCCCGGCAAGATCATGTATGCTGCCATGCTTCAGATGATCAACAACAACTTGGAAGCTGCGCTCAGCATTGGCTCTGAGGCAGTACTGGTTGCAGGAAGCATTGCGGTGGCCTTGCTGGTGGTGATTTCGCTCACTCGTATTTTGACCATGGCAAGGAGCAGGATAAAAGAGCTACTGTCGGGAGCACGAGGAGCAGAGTAATTGCATTTGTTTCCCACAAATAATGAAAAAGATATGTTACTTTTCTTATGCTGATAACTGCTAGAATCTGACTCAGTAAATGTAAGGTCATCTATTGCAGAGGAGAATATGCACGCTTCTAATGAGCATGTGTGTGCCATAGGTGTTTTTGACGGAGTGCACATAGGCCATCAAGCTTTGTTGAGAGCCACGCTTGGAGATGCCCAAGAGCGAGGGGCAACAGCGGTTGCAGTAACTTTTGACCGTGATCCTGATGAGTTGTTTTGCCCAGACAAAGTGCACAAGGTTCTTACCAATGAAGAGCGCCTTACGCAGCTGTCTCTAATCGTACCGCAGGTAGTAGCCCTGCCTTTTACCAAGGAGCTTGCGTGCCAGGAGTGGCATGAGTTTTTAGCAAGCCTTGCGGCACGGCTGCCTGGGCTCAGGGCAATCCATGTGGGCGAGAATTTTCACTGTGGGGCTGGAGCCGGCGGTGGCATAGCCGAGATTGCTGCCTGGGGCAAAGAGCGCGGTATTGATGTGGTTGCAGAGCCTCTTTGTGTTTATGAGGGCACCACTGTGAGCGCATCACGAATCCGCGCCTATTTGGCAGAGGGAGATGTAAGGACGGCGGCGGCTTTGCTCACTCGCCCTTTTGCACTTACTGGCTATGTGGTATCAGGTGCTGGGCGAGGCCAGAGCTTGGGTTTTGCAACCGCTAACGTAAAAGTGGCTGGGTCAAGCGCCATGATGGGACCTTATGTATACGCTGCCTATGCCTTTGTAGGGGGTGTGCGCTACAAGGCGGCTGTATCGATTGGCGATCCCCCGACCTTCTCTTCAAAGTCTCAAGAGTTTAACCCCTTTATCTTGGAAGCTCATCTTATCGACCTTAACGCAGATCTCTACGACAAAGAGCTCAGGCTGGAGTTTGTTGACAAGCTGCGCCCCATGCAACGTTTTGAAGATCCCGAAGTGTTGGTAGCCACCATAAAGGAAAACATCAGCTGGGTGGCTCAAAACCTGTAAGGCGCTCCAGAACTGCCAGCTCAGATTCCAGGGAAGAATGATTCTCTAGAAAACGAGATCCTCTTTGTATATCAACTGGCGCTTGAGGGAGGTGGAAGCTTCGTTAGCTGGATCGAGCAATACCCACCCAAAGCCTCGGATATATGCAGATACCCAGGCGTGGTAGCCACCCGGCGTGTCACCAAAGACCAGTTTGGCAGGAACTTGTTGGGATCTGAGCAAGGCAGTCAGAAGCACGGCATATTCAAGGCAGGTGCCTTTTCCTTCTTCTACGATAACGTCGATGTTGCGGGAGTGAGAGCCACTCTTTGTTTCGTCGTTAGCCATCTCCAGGTCAATCTCGATATTGTTAAGTACAAAGTTATAGGCATCAACCACTACATGGCGCTCAGAGCGGGCGTTTGCAAATATTCCTGCACTGCCTTCAATGGCCTGGGTGTCTGGAGTAAACCACACCAAATGGTTTGGATACAGAAACGGACTCAGTTCGTCAAAAAGAGCCACTTCTATGACCTTGCTCAAAACAGGGTTGTGCATGTCCTCGCCAAGTTGAGGATCGGGCTCAAAAATTGTTACTGTGTAAATGCCACTGCCACTAGAAAAGGGAAACGCCAAATGCTCAGTTGAATAAGGCAGGTTATAGGTATAGACAGACTGATTGCAGTGACAGGCAATCTGCAACTTGGCTGAGTCTGAAGCACCCATGTAAGCAACCATTACATATCCATCTTGAGCATTTGATGCATCAATGACACAGGTTGCGGTATAGCTCAAGTCTACACCTGCGGCAAAAGGCTCCAGTACAACCGGCGTACTGTCTAAGGGGGTGCCTATGCGGATGCTTTCGCCAAAAAAGATGTTCCATGTGCCAAACATGGCAAAGGCAACAATGAAAAAAGAAAAGAGCGAGCTAGAGCTACAGTAAAGCATAGCTCGCGGACTGACAAAAGGTCGCAGTGCCTTGACCCCTAATAGAGCACCAATCAACTTACAGCTCTCCTTGCTGTGCTGAGCCATATAAACCCAGCCCCTTGATGGTCTTATAGTTTTGTATGTTACTGGTATGCCCCAGGCGAGGGTCTGACCAGTCAATAGAAAACTATTATAATGCGAGAGCATAGCGTAGTTTGCTCCAACCTGTTGCAGAATTTGCCAAACTGTAGTAAAAATATAGCGGAGCAAAAAGGACTTGCGCGGCGAGTCCTTTTTACCGTTATTTTAAAAACACGAAGCAAGTAAACAAGGAAGGATGTGTCATGTTGGAGAGTCTCCCCCTTATCATTGGTTTAGTGGCTGGAGTAATTGCCGTTATCTATTCGAGCATTCTGATAATGAGCGTTAACAAGCTGCCCGATGGCAACGAAAAAATGAAGGGTATTGCTGCAGCAATCGACGAAGGTGCCATGGCCTTTTTAAAGCGCCAGTATCGCACGGTTGCCATCGTTGCCGTTGTCATCACCATCATTTTGTTGATTCCAGGCTTTTTGGGTGTCAAAGGCTTTGGCATTTGGACGGCACTGGGCTTTGTGCTCGGAGGCGTTGCCTCTGCCGCCGCTGGCTTTATTGGCATGGCTATTTCGGTGCGTGCCAATGTGCGTACTGCTGAGGCCGCTCGCACGGGGCTCGGCAAGGCGCTCAGAGTTGCCTTCCAGTCGGGCACAGTGACGGGCATGTTTGTCATTGGCCTGGGCATCTTGGTTGTTTCTATCATGTGCTTCTTGGTTATTGGAGAAGTCACACTCTTTGGCCAGACGGCAGGTTACTCTGCGCTTATTGGCCTGGGCTTTGGTGGCTCACTTATCTCGGTTTTTGCACGTTTGGGCGGTGGTATTTTTACCAAGGCCGCAGATGTTGGTGCCGACCTCGTAGGCAAGGTTGAGGCAGGAATCCCCGAGGATGACCCGCGCAACCCCGCCGTCATTGCCGACAACGTAGGCGACAACGTAGGCGATTGCGCAGGTATGGCTGCCGACTTATTTGAGACTTATGTGGTTACCACGGTAGCTGCCATGTTGATTGGCTTCCTCGCCTTTGGTGCGGCTCCAGGAGATCCTGGCTTTGCCGTAGCACTCGGCTTTCCGCTTGCCATAGGCGCTGCTTCCATTGTGGCCTCGGTTATTGGTACGGCCTTTGTTAAAAAGAGCCCCAAAGGCTCTATCATGGGTGCTCTTTATAAGGGTCTTTGGATTGCTGCGGCCATAGCTGCGGTCATCTTCTTGCCTGTGTGTTTCATGTTCTTTGGAAACGATGCGGTTGCTGTCGTCAACAGCGCGCTTGCTACGGGAGATTTTGCTGACCCCATCAAGATTTGGATTTGTGCAATTATCGGTGTCGCTTTAACAGCTGGCATGGTTTACGTGACCGACTACTACACCGCAGCCGACAAGAAGCCTGTTGAGAGCATTGCCAAGGCTTCCGAGACCGGACATGCCACCAACATCATTCAAGGTCTTGCTGTAGGCATGGAGGCAACGGCCATTCCCATCATCATGATTGTCATTGCCACTCTGGCGAGTTTCTTCCTCTCGGGCATCTTTGGTATTGCGGTTGCTGCACTAGCCATGCTTTCTATGGCTGGCATTGTGGTGGCCATTGACTCCTTTGGCCCAGTGACCGACAACGCAGGCGGCATTGCCGAGATGAGCGGTCTGCCCGAGGACGTGCGTGAGATTACCGACGCTCTGGATGCAGTAGGCAACACCACCAAGGCAGTAACCAAGGGTTACGCCATTGCTTCTGCGGCGCTCGCTGCCGTGGTGCTTTTTACCGACTTTATCTATCAGCTCAAGGCCGACCCCAACGTTACCTCAGAATTACTCTTTCCGCTCTCAAACCCCTTTGTGCTTGTGGGACTCTTCATTGGTGGACTCCTGCCCTTCCTCTTTGCCTCACTAGCCATGACTTCTGTGGGCAAGGCAGCAGGTGGCGTAGTTATTGAGGTGCGTCGTCAATTCAAAGAGATCAAAGGCATCATGGAAGGCACGGGCAAACCCGACTACGCCAAGTGCGTTGACCTCGTAACCCAAAGTGCGCTGCGCGAGATGACGCTTCCTGCGATGATTCCCATTGGTGTACCCATCCTGATTCTTATCATTGGTGCCATCATGAAGTTTGTATTTGGCTTTGCAGACGCCTTTGAGTTTACGGTATACATGATGGGTGGTGCCCTGGTAGGCACCATTGTTACCGGCTTGTTTGTGGCCATCTCCATGACCGCCGGTGGTGGCGCATGGGATAACGCCAAAAAGCTCATCGAAGAAGGAAAGTTTGGCGGCAAAGGCTCCGACGCTCACGCAGCTGCAGTAACCGGCGACACCGTAGGCGACCCCTACAAAGACACCGCTGGCCCCGCCCTCAATCCGATGATCAAGGTATTTAATATTATGGCTTTGCTGTTGTTGCCTCTCTTAGTTCTCCTGGCGTAGGAGTTTCTCTGAGCGGCATCTAGCCATTCAAAGTTAAATCGAGCCTCAGTCATGTACCCGGTGTACACTCCTGTCGGCTCGATTTTACTTTTCAAGGCAATCTGCTCGCTCAGAGAAACTCCTTATAGGTGAGCGGCATCTAGCCTTTCAAAGTTAAATCGAGCCTCAGTCATGTACGTGTGTACAGCCTGCAGGCTCGATTTAACTTTTCAAGGCAGAGCGCAAAGGCTTGCTGGCATATGGTTCCTGTGCTCGTGTCGCCCTGTCGCGTTCGCTCGAAGAGCGAATGTTGCAGGGTCTGGCTGCATTATTGGCAGACCTCTAGTAGGTCCTGCAACATTGCTTCGCAACGCGCAGGACGACAGGGGGTTGCTTCACGACGCACGGGCGACAGAGTGGGTTAGCTATGTGCGTGCGTGACAAAGTGGACGTGCGCTGCGAGGATATATGCGGCTGCTAGGTAACAATTAGGGGGCACTTGATATGTATCATGGTGCCAAGAGTTATACTTTCAACAAATAGTTGTGACCGAGAGGGAGATTGAGCGTGGGTATTTATGCAGCATGTGCTGTTCCTCATCCGCCGTTGCTTGTGCCAGGCATCGGTGATGACAGCAAGCAATACGTACAAAAAACCCATCAGGCTTTAGTAGAGCTGTCAGGGCGTATCATGGCACATGAGCCCGAGACCCTGATTATAGTTTCTCCCCATGCTCCGCTCTACGCCGATTACTTCCACATGTCTTCTGGAGCAGGTGCCAAGGGAGACTTTGGGTTCTTTTGTGCAAGCAAGGTGAGCTGCTCGGTGGTATATGATCAGGAGTTTATAGCCATGCTCGAAGAAGAGTTGGCTCAAAGAGGCATACCAGGCGGAACACAGGGCGAGGCCGATTCTGCACTTGATCATGGAACAATGGTGCCGCTTCACTATCTTTGTCAGGCTGCTGGAAAAGAAGGAGATTTGGGTGCCAATGTCAAGATAATCAGAGTGGGCATTAGCGGGCTCAGCTATGAGAAGCATCTTGCCCTGGGCAAGGCGCTCGCCAGTGTTGCCAACAGACTGAATCGACGTGTGGCATTGGTAGCCAGTGGCGACCTCTCTCATAAACTCAAAGAAAGTGGGCCTTATGGCTACGCTCCAGAAGGGCCAGAGCTCGATAAACAAATCTGTGCAGCACTTGCGAGCGGAAGTGCTTCTGAGTTTATAGCTATTGACAGGCGTCTTTCCGAGGCAGGTGCTGAGTGCGGCCTCAAATCCTTTATTGTGATGAGTGGAGCCTTGGAAGGGCTCGACTACCGTGCCGAGCTTCTCTCTTACGAAGGCCCCCTTGGTGTTGGCTATGCCGTGGCTTCGTATATGGTCAATGAAAGTATCAGCGAGCTTGCTCAAGCATCACCCTCTTTTTGTTTACCAACTGCCCTGGCTCGCCAGACCCTGCAAAGCTTCTTTAGCAACAAAGGCAAACGACCCGCTCTCGACTGCCCAGAGATTACAAGATTTCTTGAGCGGTGCCATGAAGATGTAGAGACTCGAGCCCAGCTGGAAGCATTGGCCCACAGAAGGGCGGGCGTATTTGTCAGCCTTCATGAAGAGAATAATCTTCGAGGCTGTATAGGTACCATCGTGCCTACGCAGGAATCAGTGCTAGCTGAGATAGTGCAAAATGCGGTGAGTGCTGCGCGAGAAGACTCGCGTTTTTTACCCGTGCGGGAGGAAGAGCTTGCTTATCTCACTATTAAGGTCGATGTGCTTGGCGAAGCAGAGCCCGTGTCTGACCGCTCAGACCTTGATGCCAAACGTTATGGGGTAATAGTGAGCCTGGGGCGCAGACGAGGGCTTCTCCTGCCGGCGCTGGAGGGTGTTGATACGCCAGAAGAGCAAATCGGTATAGCACTTGCCAAGGCAGGCATAGGTGCTCACGAAACCTATGAACTCGAGCGCTTCGAAGTGGTGCGCTACCAGTGATATTTTCCGACCCCCCTATTGCCAATACCTGTTTGGCTTGCCACGTATGCCCTCTTGCCTGTCGTCTTGCAGAAGGACAAATCGGCGTATGCAAGGCCAGGCAGGCTCAAGGAGGAACCATTGTTTCTCTCAACTACGGTCGCGCTGCGGCCTTGGCGCTAGACCCCATAGAAAAAAAACCGCTGGCAAACTTTCATCCTCACACTACCATACTCTCCTATGGCAGCTTTGGCTGTAACCTCAAATGCACCTTTTGCCAAAACTGGGAGATAGCCCACGGAAACGAGGGTGTCAGGGGAGCCTTTTCCTTGACATCCCTTGAGGGCGTCAGAGGAAACGCTTGCCTGACACCCTCGTTTCCGTGGGTCGATACGCAAGAGCTTTCTCCGCGTTTACTTGTTGAGCAAGCCGCTTCTCTCAAAGACAAGAATTGCTTAGGTGTTGCGCTTACCTATAATGAACCACTCGTTTGTCCGGAGTACGTGGTAGACGTAGCAAGAATTGCCCACGAGCACGACCTCAAGCTTGCCATTGTTACCAATGGCTACGTCATGCCTGCTATAGCCGAGCACGTATTTTCGGTTGTGGACGCAGCCAACATTGATCTCAAGGCATTTAATCAGGACTTCTATACGATGGTAGGGGCACCGCACGGTTTGGCTGTCGTCAAGCGCAGCATTGAGATTGCCCTTGCCAAAGGATGTCATGTTGAGGTCACAACGCTTGTTATTTCCGGACTCAATGATTCACCAGAAGAAATGGCCCAGGAAGCTGCCTGGCTTGCTTCGCTGAGCCCAGAGATTCCTCTCCACATCAGCCGCTTTAGTCCGGCATATAAGATGACCAACAAGCCGCCTACGCCGCGAGACACCATTATCAAACTCGAAGCCATAGCGCGCGAGCATCTTACTCACGTCTACAAAGGCAATGTATAGGTTTTGTTGGGCTCTAATGAATCTCCAGTGTTTCCAGTAGCTTCATGGCCTCATCAACGGTGTCAAGGTAGGATAGTTTTATTTCAAGTGTGCCAGGCGCATCTTCATCAAAGCTTTCTCCCACAGAGGTAAACAGCCATATGTTTGCCCAGCTGCGATCTTCAACAACTAAAAACTCTCGCTCGTTGATGGTTATATTGTCAAGACTGACTGCCTCATCATAAAAGGATCCTTGCAAGACTTCTTCCATCATTTCCTTGGGAGATGAGTGCTTCCATAGGTCAATACGCAGCACTGCGTCAGCAAAACCAAACACACGGTTGCCCGCATCTGGCTTGGAGAGCTGGTAGGTAATGAGGCGCGGGCTGTGATAGGACAGCTCCCAGCCATCGGTTGGGGTCAAAGAAAAGTGCTCATTGTTAATAGCTTCGGCCTCAAAAGGAGACTCATTTCTTGGTTCACCAGAAAATTGCAGGGTAAAGAGAATGTCTTGCACCTCAGACATCTTGAGAATCTGTTGAGATTTTTCTTCCAGAAGCTCTGTGTCCTCAAGGGCATCGGGATAAAGAGCTATAATCCTTGCCCCAAACTGCGTAGTAGCAGGAAAGGCCAAAAAACAGATCTCATGCAAAAAGCTGAAGCCCTCCAGGCCTCCGTAAGTAACCTCTTGGGCATCATCCCAAAACCCGTAGTTTCTAAACATATTGTAGGTTTCATAGCCGCTTCCCCTGAAATCGGTGTAGCCAATAACCATGTTAAACCCGTCGCCGGCAATATGCACCTTTTCATAATCTACCATTGCGGGATGCTGCAAGCTCTGGTTAAACACACTGTTGCCCAGCACGCCAAGCGTTGCATATTCCGCCAGCTCCACTGTTACCGTAAGGCTGCCGTTGGATACATGTCTAAAGCTGATGTCGCCAAAGGTGTTGTTTGCAATGGTGACTGTCTCAAATTGAGCATTCGATTGGCTCTCTGAGCCTTCATTTGCGCAAGAACTACCCAGCAGCAAAGAGGTGCTGAGCACAATGATCAGTAGAACTGCAGCTGCCTTCTTCATCCACCCGTCTCTTTCGATATTGCATTGAACCTAAAGGCCATACGGCTATCAATAGGCATGATATTACCCCAAAGAGCGAGCCATGACCAGTGCGAAAAGCATAAATGGCGCTCTCCGTGTTATGGGCGATACCGTTTAACGGGGCGCAATCGACAAGATAGTGGCAAAATCGTATAACTGGCTGCCAACAGGTATAATCATCGCATTACATTAGCAACAGAGGACAAGCGCGCGCGTACTTGAGCGCTGTCCGTAGATTACCAAAGGAACAATGTGAAGAATCCTGCCTTGTTGGGCATAGATGTGGGCTCAACGACTGTTAAGTGTGCTGTACTAGACAACAACCACGAGATGCTGTATTCAGACTACCAGCGTCACCATACCGACATTCGCGCCACCATATCCGAGATGCTCTCCAGCGCCGCCTCTCATTTTGGCCAGCAGGAGTTTGCCGTAGCCATAACGGGCTCGGGCGGTCTCTTGTTGGCGCAGTGGCTCGAGCTACCCTTCATCCAGGAGGTCATCTCCTCCAAAACGGCAGTGGAGGCTTTTATTCCTGCCACAGACGTTGCCATAGAGTTGGGCGGCGAGGATGCCAAGATCATCTACTTTGACCATGGTGTTGAGCAGCGCATGAACGGTACCTGTGCAGGAGGAACGGGTTCGTTCATCGACCAGATGTCGGTTTTGCTCAATACCGACGCCCTTGGCCTCAACAAACTGGCAGCGGATGCACAGATCATCTATCCGATTGCCAGCCGCTGCGGCGTGTTTGCCAAGACCGACGTGCAGCCGCTATTGAACGAGGGTGCACAGCGCGAGGATATTGCAGCCTCTATTTTCCAGAGTGTGGTAACGCAAACCATCGGAGGCTTGGCATGCGGCAGGCCTATCCGCGGAAACGTAGCCTTCCTTGGCGGACCTCTCGAATATCTGCCCGAGCTGCAAAAGCGTTTTGAGATAACGCTTGACCTTACTCCCCAGATGGTGCAGAAGCCCAAAAACGCTCACTTGTTTGTGGCACAGGGTGCCGCGCTGGCCGTTGGCAAGGATCTGAAAGAAGCTGATACCTTTACCCTGCCTCGAATTCTTGAGCGCCTCTGCAACCTGGGGTCTACGCAGGGCTCTGAGGTGCATCGACTTGACCCGCTTTTTACCAGCAAAGAGGAGTATCAGCAATTCCAGGAGCGTCACGCCCAGGCCATAGTGCCCAGGGGCGATATCAAGAGCTATAGAGGCACTGCCTTCCTCGGCATAGATGCGGGCTCTACCACCTTTAAGGCGGTGCTTACCGGCATAGACGGCGAGATTCTTGCCAGCTACTACACCGGTAATCGGGGGCAGGTGCTCGACACCGCCCGCTTTGCCATTCTAGAGATTCTTGCTGCCATTCCTGTTGACGAGTCGAGCGGTGTGCCGCTCATCACTATTGGTCACACAACGGTGACTGGCTATGGCGAGGCTTTGCTCCTTGAAGCACTGCGTGCAGACAGCGGCGAGATAGAAACCATTGCCCATCTGAGAGGGGCGCAGTCTTTGCTGCCCGATGTTGAGTTTATTCTTGACATTGGTGGCCAGGACATGAAGTGTCTACGCATTCACGATGGTGTCATAGACCACATTATGCTCAATGAGGCCTGCTCCAGCGGTTGCGGCTCCTTTATCGAAACCTTTGCGCATAGTATGCAGATGGAAGTAGAGGAGTTTGCCAAGGCGGCGCTGGCTGCTGCCAGCCCCGTAGACTTGGGGAGTCGCTGTACCGTCTTTATGAACTCGCGTGTCAAACAGGCGCAAAAAGAAGGTGCAACGATTGGCGATATTTCTGCCGGCCTTTCGTACTCAGTAATTAAAAATGCCCTTTTTAAAGTCATTCGGATTCGCGACCCCAAAGACGTGGGCGAAAAGGTCATCGTGCAAGGAGGCACCTTCTTAAATGATGCCGTACTGCGCTCCTTTGAATTAACCAGCGGCGTTGAAGCAGTGCGCCCAGACATCGCTGGGCTTATGGGTGCTTACGGAGCATCACTCCTCGCCAAAGATAAGTTTGAAGCGCGCGAGGTTCAGTTTGCTGAGGAGCGCACCAATGCCGATGACTACGTGGGTGCAGGTGCGAGCAAACGTGCAGAGGCGCTTCTCGCCAGCCCTCAAAGTACGCTGCTCAGTGCCGCCGATATTGCCGCACTCGAGGTCAAGCATAATACGACCCGCTGCAACGCCTGCCCCAATGCATGCCTGCTCACCGTTTCTACTTTTGGAGTAGACGAGAGCACCGGTAAGAAGCGCCGTTTCATTACGGGCAATCGCTGCGAAAAAGGAGCTGGTATCAAGCCAGAAGTAGCCGACATACCTAATCTCTATGCCTGGAAGTACCAGCGGCTCTTTGAGGGAACAGAAGAAAACCCTTACATACCCTATACATCCGAGGAAGCCACACGTCCAACCGTGGGTCTTCCGCGTGTGCTCAACATGTACGAAAACTACCCCTTTTGGTACACGCTGTTTAAAGAGCTGGGCTTTGCCACTGTCTTGAGTGATGAAACCGATAGCAGCACCTATGAGCAGGGTCTGGAGTCCATGCCCTCCGAGAGCGTATGTTATCCGGCTAAGCTGGCTCACGGGCACATCATGAACCTTTATAACAAAACCTCAGCGAGCCCTGCGCCTTGTTGCTCTACTGGCTGCTGCGATAAGGGGCAAGGTGTAGGTCAGAGTGAGGGCATTTCTGCCCCCTTGCCCAAGGAGACAGGTAAATCATCCACTGGTGCTGCTCTCTCTCAAAATCATGCACTGGATCTCATCTTCATGCCCTGTATCAGGCACGAGCGCAAGGAAGACAAAGGCGCGCCTAATCACTTCAACTGTCCGGTTGTCGTGAGTTATCCCGAGGTCATCAAGCTTAATGTTGATGAGCTTGAACAAGGAAACGCCGCCCTCTCTTTCTTTAATCCCTTTTTGCCTTATGACAGCAGAGAGCTTTTTCCCAAACGATTTAAGAGAGAGTTAGACAAGTGGTGGGCCGGGCATCCTGAGGCCAAGGGTAAAGCACCCTCGCTTCAAGAAATCTCGCAGGCAACGGACGCTGCCTGGGCAGAAGATGAGCGTTTTAAGCAAGATGTACAAAAGGAAGGCGAGCGCGTTTTACAGTGGCTTGCAGACACCGGCAGACACGGCATCGTCTTGGCGGGGCGGCCCTACCACCTCGACCCAGAAATCAACCACGCCATCCCCGAGCTTTTGATTTCCTTTGGTCAAGCAGTGCTGACAGAAGACAGCGTCTCGCACCTACTTAAGCCCGAACGGCCGCTGAGAGTTGTGGATCAATGGATGTATCATAGTCGCCTCTACGCTGCCGCCAAATATGTGACCACCCGCAAGGATCTTAATCTCATCCAGCTTAACAGTTTTGGATGCGGACTGGATGCACTCACTACCGACCAAGTCGAAGAGATCCTGGAGCCAGCTGGTAAGGTCTATACGGTGCTGAAGATCGATGAGATCTCTAACCTTGGCGCTGCCCGTATTCGTATTCGGAGTCTTTTGGCAGCCATCAAGGATCAAAAAACCGGCCTGCCTGCTGGCGCGAGCGAGCGAGCCCGACACAGCGAGACAGAAGACATCTCTACGGCCATAGACAAGCCCCAGTACACCCAAGAGATGAAGGATCAGGGTTATACCATACTTGGCCCACAGATGGCACCAATACACTTTGAGCTGCTGTCCGAAGTCTTCCACTTTGGTGGCTACAATCTCAAGCTCTTGCCCAGCGTTGACCAAGGTGCCGTAGAAGAGGGGCTCAAGTACACTAATAACGACATCTGCTACCCCTCTATCCTGGTAACCGGGCAGGTGATGGAAGCCGTTAACTCCGGAGAGTACAACCTGGATAAGACGGCGGTCATCATCACCCAAACCGGAGGCGGCTGTAGAGCCACCAATTACATCGGCCTCATTCGTAAGGCATTAAAAGAAGCTGGCCAACCACAGATTCCCGTCATAGGACTCAGCTTTCATCGCGGGCTCGATGAGATTAACCCCGGCTTTAACGTCTCTACAGAGCTGCTGCGCCGTGCAGTGTACGTCTTCTTTTATGGCGACCTGCTCATGCAGTGCCTCTACCGCACGCGTCCCTATGAGGCAGAGAGCGGCAGCGCACAAAAGCTCTATGATCATTGGATGGAGGTCTGCAAAGAGCAGGTTGGCACCAAGATCAACAGGCGCATCTTCAAAAAGACTGTAAAGCAGATGATTGGCGAGTTTGACACCCTGGAGCTGGTAGGTGACGGCAGCAAGCCGCGCGTAGGAGTAGTAGGGGAGATTCTCGTCAAGTATCATCCTACCGCTAATAACGACATCGTTGGCATCATTGAGCGCGAGGGCTGCGAATGCGTGGTGCCGGGTATAACCGAGTTTTTCCTCTTTGGCATCAGCGGTGGCATTTGGCAGCATCGCCAACTCACCAAGCCGCTTAAGAGCGAAGTTGGCACGCGTATCTCACTTGGTGTGCTGCGAGCCTGGCGCGCTCCCCTCATCAAGGCACTCAATAAGTCAAAACGCTTTCATGCGCCTGCCAGCATCTATGAGCTGGCAGATTGGGCAGAAGAAATACTCAGCCTCTGCAACAGCATGGGAGAGGGATGGCTGCTGACTGCTGAGATGATTGAGCTCATCAAGTCGGGCACCCCCAATATCGTTTGCACACAACCCTTTGCCTGCCTACCGAACCACGTCACCGGCAAAGGTGTCATCAAGGAGCTTCGAAGAAGACACCCCGAGAGCAACATCGTAGCCGTAGACTACGACCCCGGTGCCAGCGAGGTTAACCAACTCAACCGAATAAAGCTCATGATCAGCGTAGCCAAAGAAAATTTCAAAGCAGCTAAAACCCCGTAAGGGAGAGTGTTGACAGGGAGACATCAGACTCTTCTGTGTGAAAGTTGCGACGGACAGTGAGGACGGGGGAAAGCTGTTGCATTTTTACGCAGTAAAATGAGACAGTTTGCCCCGTCCTTACTGTCCACAGTCTGACGCCCCCTGTCAACTTCCCTCTGCCCCAATAGCGGCTTATGTTACAGCGTCAGACTGTAGTCCGTCATTGCGGCCTCCGATCCGCAATCTAACCAAAATGCGTCTCAGATTGCGGGTCAAGCCCGCAATGAAGAATTGGGTCTGATCAGTAACGTTACAGCTCTGTCAACTGAGAAGACTAGCTAGAAAAGCTTGATTCGTCTTCTGCAGTTGTGTACGATAAAGTCTATCTATGAACGGAGGATAAATGGATGCGTTTGAAAGAATAACCTGGCAGCCAGATATAATGGGCGGCAAGGCGTGTATTCGTGGAATGCGGGTAACCGTTAGCATGATTTTATCTCAAATAGGTGCCGGGCATAGCATTGAGTCTTTGCTTGATGACTACCCTTACCTCGAGCATGAAGATATTCTTGAGGCATTGCGGTACGCTGCTTGGCTTGCTGAGGAGCGCAGCGTAGTTTATATAAACGCATGAGGCCTCTTATTGACATGAATCTCTCACCTAGGTGGGCACATTATCTCAGTAGCTTTGGCTTGGATTGTGTTCATTGGTCTACTGTAGGGTGTGCAGGAGCAACCGACATCGAAATAATTCTCTATGCAAAAGAACATGGTTATTCCATAGTAACCCATGACCTTGACTTTAGTGCAATACTTGCTGCAACTAAAGAGGCAAGACCATCAGTAGTGCAAATACGATCTATAGACCTAAACCCTAGAACAATTGGCGTGCAGGTGGCAAAGGCAATAATCACAATGGAAAGCGAGCTTCAGCTGGGAGCTCTTGTTACAATCGATCCAGGCAAGACACGATTGAGATTGCTGCCTTTCTAGGTGAATACGCCTAGACAAGCATCGGTTAGAAGCATAGCTATACACGTTTAGGTATGAAGAGCAACAAGTGCTGCCAGTATCGCAATCTAAGCTTAGAGGCAATTCAGTGACTATCTTTGTGCACTTGGCAGGTATCAAAACAAGCGCATCTCCAGATAGACCCGGTCAAGGTCATCTTGCGTAATACCCAGATAGCGCCGGGTTGTTTCAAAAGAGGAGTGGTTGAATATCTCCATGAGCAGCACAGGTAAGGCGCCTGCCTTCCAGGCAAAGTAACCA